>JAJYXU010000125.1 GCA_021801605.1 Bacteroidota bacterium | reverse complement strand
TACAGGACTGCAACATTTTTAATAGCACACAGATAACGCGGATTTGGCAGATTTTCGCGGATTAAATCTGCGTTAATCCGTTTAATCTGTGTCATCTGCGTTCTATTCTTAATTTTTCAGAGGTCTCTACTAATTATTCTTTAGAACAAAACTATCCCAATCCATTCAACCCAAGTACAGTTATCAGTTACCGGTTACAGGTTACCGGTTAGCAGTTTTATAACGCTAAAAGTTTTTGATATGCTTGGAAGAGAAGCTGCAACACTCGTAGATGAATACCAGCAAGCCGATCAATATGTAGAAACGTTGCATGCAACGTCTCTACCAAGTGGAGTTTATTTCTATACACTCAAGGCGGGAAATTATGTTCAAACAAAAAAAATGATACTGCTAAAATAAGATTTGGACAAAAAAAAGTCCCCAACCTTTGGCTGAGGACTTTAATTTAATTACTTCTGCATTCCGAATATTACTTGATCTCGATTGTCTTCGGTTTCATTCTTTCGTGCTTTGGAAGTTTAACATTCAGCACACCGTTTTCCAACTTCGCATCAATTTTCGATTCATCAATATTTTCAGAAATTTTGAATCTACGATAGAAGTTACCGGTCTCTGTTTCCTTTAATACATATTTACGGTTGATTACTTCATCGAAAGTTATTCTTCCCATAATCACAAGATGACCTTCTTCGAGTTTGATTTTAATATCCTCTTTCGATACTCCTGGCATTTGAGCTATCAGAAAATAATCTTCTGTTGTTTCGTAGATATCAATCAGAGGAGCCACCCAAGATTCTTTTTCGAGTGCTTCATCCCAGCTTCTTTTATTATTTACTTCAACCATTTCTTTTTGTTCAGTCATAATGACCTCCAGTTTATTTATTATTTGTACAATTTTCCCAAGTTCAGTCTCCCCCTTAGGGGGAGAGACAGAGGGGGCTTTTATTTTTTATCATCGTCAACAACTTCGTACGATGCATCCTCAACATTCTTTTCATCTTTTTTATCTGAAGACGACTTCTGCTGTGGTTCACCTTGTGGTTGACCGGTAAATGGTTCTTCGCTTTGCGCTCCGGGTGTTGGACCTTGCTGAGCATACAATTTTTGCGAAATTTCATTCCACACTTTGGTTAATCCATCGGTTGCAGTTTTTATTCTATCCGTATCGTTTGAGGCGATTGCTTCTTCAACTTTTTTAATCTCGCTTTCAAGTTGGTTCTTCTGTTCCGAAGTTATCTTGTCTTTCATCTCTTCAATTTGTTTCTTTGTTTGGAAGATCAAATTATCAGCCAGATTCTTTACTTCAACAGCTTCTTTCTTCTTTTTATCTTCTGCTGCATGTTCCTTGGCAGTCTGTTTCATCTTTTCAACTTCGTCTTTAGAAAGTCCGCTTGAAGAAGTGATTCTAATACTTTGTTCTTTGTTAGTGGCTTTATCTTTAGCCGCAACATGTAGAATTCCATTAGCATCAATGTCGAATGTTACTTCGACCTGCGGAATTCCGCGGGGTGCTGGCGGAATACCATCCAGATGAAACTTACCAAGTGTTCTGTTATCAGCAGCCATTGGTCGCTCACCTTGAAGAATATGAATTTCCACAGACGGCTGATTATCCGATGCAGTTGAAAATACTTCGCTCTTTTTTGTAGGAATAGTTGTATTAGCTTCAATCAATTTTGTAAAAACACCACCCAATGTTTCAATACCAAGAGAAAGCGGAGTAACATCGAGCAATAGAACATCTTTAACGTCACCGGCAAGAACACCGCCTTGAATTGCAGCACCGATTGCTACAACTTCATCCGGATTAACACCTTTATGTGGTTCTTTTCCGAAAAGTTTTTTAACAAGTTCTTGGACTTTTGGAACTCTTGTTGAACCGCCAACTAATATCACTTCATCAATCTGAGAAGTTGAAACACTTGCGTCTTTAATTGCACGTTCACATGGTTCAACAGTTCTCTGAATTAGATCATCAACAAGCTGCTCAAATTTTGCTCGCGAAAGATTAATATTTAGATGCTTTGGTCCATCTTGTGTAGCAGTTATAAACGGAAGATTAACATCCGTTTGAACTGATGATGAAAGTTCTATTTTTGCTTTTTCCGAAGCTTCTTTTAAGCGTTGAAGCGCCATAGGGTCTTTTCGTAAATCTATACCTTCTTGTTTCTGAAATTCATCGGCGAGATAATCAATTAATCTTTGATCAAAATCATCACCACCAAGATGAGTATCTCCGTTTGTAGATTTCACTTCAAATACACCTTCGCCCAACTGCAAAATCGAAATATCAAATGTTCCTCCACCAAGATCATAGACTGCGACAAGTTCTTCTTTATGTTTTTTATCTAATCCATATGCAAGAGCTGCCGCCGTTGGTTCATTTATAATTCTCTTTACTTTTAATCCTGCAATTTCACCAGCATCTTTTGTTGCCTGGCGTTGTGCATCATTAAAATATGCCGGGACTGTAATTACAGCTTCAGTAACTTCTTGACCAAGATAATCTTCTGCAGTTTTTTTCATTTTTTGTAAAACCATTGCACTGATTTCAGGCGGAGAATACAACCTATCACCAATTTCAACTCTTGCAGATCCGTTATCACCGGCAACAACTTTATAAGGGACTTCCTTTGCTTCCACATCAACTTCTTCTCTTTTTCTTCCCATAAATCGTTTGATTGAAAAGATAGTATTTTTAGGATTGGTAACAGCTTGACGTTTACCCGGCTGTCCAATTAGTCTCTCTCCGGATTTTGTAAATGCAATGACAGATGGAGTAGTTCTTCCACCTTCAGAATTTGGAATTACTACCGGTTCGTTCCCTTCCATAACAGCAACGCACGAGTTCGTTGTTCCAAGATCAATTCCTATAATTTTTCCCATTTCTTTATCCTTTTAGATTTTATTTTTGAAAAGAGCCGAGGTAGTTACTTCAGCTCGATTAATTTTTCGTTTTTTACTTTTGGTGCCGTTTTTTTCATTTGTATCTGAAGCATCCCTTCCTCGAATTTGGCATCAACCTTTTCAGAGTCAACTTCTTCCGGAAGTGTGAAAGAGCGTTTAAAGGAACCGAACATTCTCTCACTTCTATAAAAGTTTTTCTCTTTTTGTTCAGTTTCTTTTTTCTTTTCCCCTTCTATTGTTAAAATGTTATCTTGCAAAGTGATTTTGATATTTTCTTTTTTTACTCCGGGGATTTCTGCAGTAACATTAATATTGTTCTTATCCTCCGAAATATCGATTCTCGGGTAAAAATTTTCGTTCATGTTGAATCCAAAACTTGAAAAGTCATCAAAGTATCTTTGAATTCTATCATGAAGAGTATCAAAATCTCTCATGGGTTCGAATTTAATGAGTGTCATTTTATCCTCCGTTAATGTTAATTTTGATGTTATTATACTTACAATGTATGTGCCAAATACAAAATATTCCGTAAGCATTTACTTTTTAATGGGTTAGATGGAGATATACGATTTTTAACTGTGCCGGAACTTATGGCAGAGATTCAAAACTAATTTCTGCCCGGGGTGAACTTCTGACTGAAATTAAAATTTTTTTTCATAAAATTTTTTAGGAGATAACAATTTTGTTCAAGATCGAAGAGTTTGACATCAAGCTGGATACCGATTACATTGGTAGAAATTTTATTTACAGCGACGAGGTTGAATCTACAAACGCAATGTTATTAGCAAGCAAAGATTCAAACCAGAACGGAACAGTTCTTCTTGCTGAATATCAAAGCAAAGGACGCGGCAGAAAAGATAGAGAATGGATTAGCAGCAGCGGTCAAAATTTGACCTTCTCCATTTTGCTTAAAGGTGAATTCAAGGAGCAAAAAATTCATTTAATCAATTTAAGTGCTGCAATTGCAGTTGCTCAAGCCATTGAAAATCTTTTTCAGCTTAATGTTGAACTTAAATGGCCCAATGATGTTTTAATTAATAAGAAAAAAATTGCCGGAATTTTGCTCGAATCAATTTCTAAAGGAAATAAAATAAGCCGCATTGTTGTGGGAATCGGAATAAACGTTAATCAGCCGAACTTTCCGGGTCAGTTTGAAATTCCTCCAACTTCGGTACGAAAGGAATTTCATTCAATTGTTAGCAGAGAAAAATTGCTTAGTGAAGTCCTTAACAATTTTGAAGAGATGCTGGAAATATCAAAACGTTCCGGGAAAAAAGTTTTAGCCGATTGGCGTAATCGTTGTAAGATGATTGGGGAAAAAATCAAAATCGTTGATGGCGACAAAACGAAAGTCGGTATTTTTGATGACATTGATGAGAATGGATTTCTAATTCTTCGAGTCGGCGAAAAGTTGGAAAAAATCCATTATGGTGATGTGAGTCTTAGATAGAAAGGAATTCATGAGAGTATATTTCGATAACGCCGCTACAACACCGGTCCATCCCAAAGTTTTTGAAGCGATGAAACCCTTCTTGATGGAAGAGTTCGGGAATCCATCCTCAATCCATTCTTTTGGCAGGACAGTAAGAGTAGCAATTGAAGAAGCTCGCGAGATAGTTGCTGACTTTATAAATGCAAATCCGGGTGAAATTTATTTTACCAGCGGAGGCACAGAGGCAAACAATTTTGCAATATTCGGAATAGCCAGGACAGAATATGCCGAAAGCAGACGGAATAAAATAATCACTTCCAAAGTTGAACATCATTGTGTGCTGGATAGTTTTCAAGAATTAGAGAGAAATGGTTTCAAGGTTCATTGGCTGAATGTTAATTCTGAATCAAGAATTAATTGGCAGTCATCATCAAAAAATTTTGATAGCAGCACGTCGTTAGTTTCAATAATGCACATCAATAATGAAACAGGAGCCATCAATCCAATAGAAGAAATTGCCGTTTCAGTCAAGCCAAAAAATATTTTATTTCATACTGATGCCGTTCAAAGCTTTGGTAAAATTCCAATAGACGTAAAAAAACTGGGTGTCGATTCTCTCTGCGGATCTGCTCATAAAATTAATGGTCCTAAAGGGACCGGTTTTGCATTTGTAAAAAGCGGAACCCCTCTTTCACCATTGTTAATAGGTGGTTCACAAGAACGTAACCGGCGAGGCGGTACAGAAAATGTTGCTGGAATTGTTGGATTTGCAGAAGCAATTAAAATCGCTAAAGAATCATTGCTATCAAATTATGATCACGCAAAAAATCTAAAAGAAAAATTTATTAACGGATTTACCGCAATCGATAATAATGGCATATTAATTAATAGCACTCCAAATACATCTCCATTCATTTTAAGCGTTACTTTCAAATCGGAATTTTACAATAACGATTCCGAATCGTTGCTAATGTATCTTGATATTAACGGTGTTGCAGCATCAAACGGATCTGCTTGTACTAGCGGAACGATAAAAGCTTCTCATGTTATACTTGGAATGGGATATTCGCCTGAAGATGCGGCTGGGACTTTAAGATTTTCATTTGGAAGACAAAATACTTTTGAAGAAGTTGAATATGCACTTGAAGTACTGAATAAAATGGCAAAGAAATTTAGAAAATGACCTATGATGCTTGCTGAAGAATGAATCTATTGAAAGATTCCGATTCTTCGATTTACTTAATTGAGTTAATTATCTGAAAGAGACTTCTGAAAGATAAGATTATACAAAGTGGCAAAATTTTTAATAGCACACGGATGAACGCGGATTTGACGGATTTTGATCTGTGTAAATCCGTTTGATCAGTGTTCATCCGTGTTCTATTTTTTAAAAAATTAGTTTTTAGAGATGCCCTTAAGTAAAATACTCAATCAACTGTGAAAGTTTTTCTTTCATCTGTTTTCTGTTCACAATAAAATCAACAAATCCATTTTCAAGTTGAAATTCCGTACGCTGAAAACCTTCCGGTAAATCTTTTCCTATTGTCTGTTTAATAACACGCGGTCCGGCAAAACCAATCAGTGCCTTTGGTTCAGCTATAATAACGTCGCCGAGCATTGCATAACTTGCCGTAACTCCGCCCGTTGTTGGGTCTGTTAGTATTGATATGTAAGGCAATTTGGCTTCAGCATTGCGTGCAAGGCGGGAGCTTGTTTTAGCCATCTGCATAAGCGAGAATGCACCTTCCATCATTCTTGCGCCGCCGCTTTGACTGATTATTATCATCGGAATTTTTTCTTCATATGCCGCATCAATTGCACGTGCAATTTTTTCACCAACAACAGAGCCCATACTTCCGCCGATAAAATTAAAATCCATACATGCAAAAGAAGACTTTTTCCCGTCAATTTTTCCTACACCTGTTTTCACTGCGTCATTTAATCCACTTTTTTTGATTGTGGCAACAATCCGTTCCGAATATTTTTTAGTATCTGTGAATTCAAGAGGATCACTGGATTTCATTTTTTTATCAAGTTCTTTGAAAGAACCTTTATCAAAAATAATTGAGATGTATTGCTCACTGCCAATTCTAAAATGAAAATTGCATTTTGGACAACACCATAAATTAACTTCAAGCTGTTTTGTATGAATTATCTCTCCGCAATCTTCGCATTTGGACCATTGACCGTCCGGTATATCTGTCTTCTTGCTATCGCGGGAAATATTTTCTTTTTTTCTTTTGAACCAACCCATTAAGATTTTCTCTTTTCGATATTTACAAATAAGGTTATTGTCTGATTCGGATTCTGCGGATCATTAGAATAAAGAGTAACTGTACGTGTCAACTTTCCTTCACGGTTTGCAGTGTCTAATTCTATTCTAACAGTTCCGGATTCATTTGGCTTTAAGGTTTTACTGCTTAATAAAGCTGCAGTACATCCGCACGATGTTTTTACATCATTAATGACGAGAACACCCTTGCCTTCATTCTTAAATCCTATTTTTACATCTACAACTTTTCCCTCTTCAACATTTCCAAAATCATAAGTAGATTTATTCAGTGTAAGTTTTGGATTTATTCCGTTCTTAGAAGCCAAATTTTTATCAACAATTACACCTGTAAACGAAAGTTTGTATTCCGGGTTTATAGGATCATTAGAAGAGACGTAAACAAATTTTTCTTGAGGTCCCAAACGGTTTTCAGAATTGAATTCAACCTTCACAAAAGTTTTTTCTCCAGGTTTCAATTTCATTTTATCCGGTTTTGCTGCAGTGCAGCCGCACGAAGCCCTGACTTGACTAATGATAAGTTCAGATGTTCCGGTATTCTGAATTTCAAAATTGTGCGTAACAACTTCTCCTTCTGTAATTGTCCCGAAATCGTGATGATCTGTTTTTATGCCGATCCTTGGCGCAACTATTTGCGAGAATAAAGTTGCTGTAAAACTTAGAAGGAAAAAAAAAGTAATTTTTTTCATCTCTTTGCCCTAACTATAAATTTCTTAAAATAATTTGGTTCAAGATAATCCTGATCAAAAGTTAATAAATCTTGACCATATAAATAAGCCCATTCACCAATTGCTTTTGCTGTTGGGCTATTGACCATGTTTAATGCTGTAGAGTTTCCAATGTTCCCGTAAACCTTTTCATCCGGCTTAACCAGATTTTCTAGATTATTTTTTTTAATTAATTTTAATTCCTCAAGCGTTTCAACTTTATTCTCTTTTTTAATATAGCGGGTAAAATAAGATTCTTCAATGTTAGCACCAACAGCAATTGCAAATCTTGATTGGTCAGGAAGATATTCTGCAATTTGATGAGCGAATGCATCGAATGTCGGTACCGGTATAATCGGCAAAGCTGCACCAAATGCAATTCCTTTAGCAGCAGAAAGTCCTATCCGCAAACCGGTGAATGATCCGGGACCCATTGAGACCGCAATTGATTTGATTTGATTAAGTTCAACTGCCGAAGTTTTTAGAACAGTATCAATCATATCAATTAATTTTTGAGAGTGAATATGTTTTTGTAAATAATTCAGTTCAACAAAATTTTTCCCGTCAAGACATAGCGCAACACTGCATAATGCGCCTGAAGTCTCTACAGCCAATATGGGGAATAATTCAGCCATGCTTTACAATCGAAATTTCTCTTTCAGAGTTATTGGTAAACTTGATTTCAATTTCATAATTCTTCTTAGGTAATATTTTCATGAACATATTGGACCATTCTATAAATACAATCGTTTCATTGTTCATAATATAATCTTCAAATCCTATATCGTACAATTCTTCGATTTTCTTGACACGGTAAAAATCAAAGTGGACAATATTTTTATCGTTGTGGTATTCGTTCACTATTGAAAAGCTCGGACTAGAAACATTTAGAATTCCGTAATGACGGCACACACTCTTCACAAAAAATGTTTTACCGCAGCCAAGATCGCCATTTAAGAGAACAATTTCACCCGGGATAAGGAGTTTAGAAAATTCTTCGGCAATCTCAACAGTCTCACTTTCCGTTTTAATTTTTTTATGAAAAGGAAACTTCATTAAACTTTTGTCTCCATAGTAATCACAGGAAGAATCATCTCTTCCATAGAAATACCGCCATGCTGAAAACTATCTTTATAGTAACTCAAATACTTGTGGTAATCGGTAGGATAAACAAAATAAAAATCTTCCTTAGAAATAATATAACTAACTGTTAATCCCCGCTTGGGTAATTTATAATCGAGAGGATTTTTAATAAAGATGGCATGCTTATCATCAACTTTCAAATTACGCCCGAACTTAAAACGCAAATTCGTAGATGCTTCCTTATCGCCGAGCACTTTTGCACCGCGCAATGTTCGAATGCTGCCATGATCGGTGGTTACAATAACTTTTGCGTGCGGAATTGTTGCAATAGCCCGGAATGTATTTAGTAATGATGAATGCTGAAACCAGCTATTTGTTAGAGATCGATATGCGGCTTCATCCGGCGCAATTTCTTTTAAGATCGCAGAATCTGAACGACCATGCGCAATCATATCTAAAAAATTTACAACTACAGCCATAAAGTGGGTCTTCCTATGCGATAGAACATTTTGTTCAAAAGAACGACCAACATCAGGATCAATTATTTTTATGTACTTCAACTCATTCTTCAAGAAAATTTTTCTTCTGTTCAGTAGGTTCTGCAGCAATTCCTTCTCATACTTATTCATACTATTTTCATCATCATTCATAGTTCCCCAAAGATCGGGATAGTTTTTTTCTATTTCAGATGGGAATAATCCGGCAAATAAAGAATTACGTGCATAAGGTGTTGCTGTTGGAAGAATAGAATAGTAATAATCTTTCTGGATGTTGAACAAATCTGTCAAATGTTTTTCCATTACAAGCCATTGGTCGAGGCGCAGACAATCAATTACAAAGAAAAAAACCGGTCCATCTGTTTTTGATAATTGCGGAATAACGTATTTATCAACGATCTGTGTAGTAAGAGTTGGAACATCTCCGCCGCCGACATTGTCTATCCAATTTTTATATTTTTTTTCAACATATTTACTAAACTCCTGATTGCATTCTTTCCGTTGCTCAACCAGCGTCTGGCGAAGATCAACTTCCGGATGAATATCAAGTTCCATATCCCAGTTGGTCAGTTTCAAATAGATGTCGATCCAATCATCATAATCCGGATCGAGTAAAAGCCTGCTCGAGATTTCGTTAAAATCATGGAGATAATCTTTTGCAACATACTCGCCGGAAATTTTTTTCTGCTCAAGAATTTTTTTGCATACCATAAGAACTTGAGAAGGAAGAACAGGCTTAATTAAGTAATCGGTAATCTTACTGCCGATCGCATCATGCATTAAAGATTCTTCTTCACTCTTTGTAATCATTACAACCGGAATGTTAGGATTGATCTCCTTTATTTGAGCAAGTGTTTCGAGTCCCCCGATACCCGCCATCATCTCATCCAGAAAGATCAAATCGAATTGTTTTTCTCTTACCTCAGAGATTGCGTCTTGACCGTTAGTAACAGTGGCAACTTCGTAACCTTTCTCGTTTAGAAAAATAATGTGGGAACGAAGTAGTTCAATCTCGTCATCAACCCATAGAATTTTATTTTTTTTCATATTTTATAAATTACCTCGGTGCAATTGTTATACGAACATCAACTCCGGCTTCATTTGTAGTTGTAGGCGGAATTCTAGATGCGCCTTCCGGTTCGATGCTCGTCCGTCTATAAAAAATTGTGAGCGATACACTCTGGCTCATAACATATCTAATCTTCGGTTCAATAACCGTATTTGTTTTTCCATCCTGCGGTGTTCCGCTTTCAGTAAATTTTAACATATCATATATAATGCTCGAAGTTCTGCCGCTTGTATAAGAAAAAGAAATTTCCAAATCGTTCTTTAAAGATATTCCAAAGAGCGGAAGTTCAAATCCCGTTTTAGTATAGCTTGCAGAAATATTTATGTCTCTTGAAAATGCTTCGGTAATATTCTGCGTTGAAACACCAAGACTGAAAGATGATTTTGTAGAGTAGCGTACACTTCCTTGGAACATTCCGCCGAAAAATTGGTCAAAGTTCATGCTGATACCAAGCAGCGGTGCAAATGAGTAATCTACTCTTTGCGTTTGAGTTTCCTGAACTCCATCCGGGTTGATTCTCCATCCCTCGCTGTAATTAGAAGTATAAACGTGACTGATCTGCACCCGTTTTGCAAAATTAAATATTGAATATCTTTCAAGACCGCTCCACGTAAAACTCCAGTTTGGACGCGGAATATATTTTGCAAACTTTCCAAGAATTGGAATTTTAGATAGAACCGAGAAAGTTTCGAATCCATTCAAGAAGGCATCGGAAAGATTTTGCCCGGGGTTAGCTGAACTCGGGTTATAAAGTTCATTTACTTTTTTAATTCCATTACCAAGAAACGAAAGGAAGAATGCAGGCGGCAAACTTAAGAATGATCTATCAAGCGTTCCGGTAGAAAGTAAATTTGTGATATTAATATTCCCGAGAGAATCGGTTTGTATTGTCGCAGTTTTATTTATATTCCAACCCACAGCCCAGCTTAGATCTAATTGAGCTCCTTCCCACAAAGGTCTGGAAGTTTTAAAACTTAGATCATTTTTTTGAGTATAGGCATCCTGCAATTTGCCAAGAGGAGCACGAAGACCTAAATCGTTTGAAAGACCAAGCATGAACAACCGTGAGGGACCTTTGGAATTACTTTGTGCAACTCCCCAGAAATTATTAAATCCGGTTCCTTCGCCGGCAATACCGCCGCCGGTATAAGAACTAGATTGTGAAAAGTTGACCGAGACATTATCGTAATCTAACAGGAGCCATTTCACACCAAGCTTCAAAAATTCTAAAGATTTCTGAATTGTGTTTGGTCCTTTTACACTATCCTGCTCTACTATCTCGGTTGAATCTGTTTTTAAATGAGTTGAATCTTTAACAGTAGGCATCGCTTCATCAACACGCGCTCGAACATTTTGTTGTGTCGATGACCGAGGTCTTCCTCGTCCGCCTATTTTCCCACTCTCTGCGGCAGGTAATGCATTAGGAATTGAACTATCTTCCTTGAATAGCGGTGCAAAAATAGATTTCACACGGATTGTTAACCCAAGTGTAATTCTATTTGTATAACCGGCGCTTCTGCCTAAATCTTTTTGGGTAAAATTATTTTGCCAGGCGTAATTTGCAGAGTAACCGCCATTAAGAGTTATAAACCGGTTCAAATCCCAAATTGAAGGCAGTTTAGGATTTGATCTAAGATCAATTGTTTGTTTGTAATTAAAATCTTTTCCAAAAAGATTTCCGCCAAAGATATCATGCCATACTTCACTTTCCGATCGTTCAATCTTGGTTCCTGTAGTAAGCAGATATTGCAGAGTGGAGGAAACATCAAAGTTATAATTTAGAGATAGATTTAAGAATCCACCTTCGGTTAAAGTCCAATTAAAACCGGCTCCGCGTGTGGTGGTAAAATCTGTTGAAATATTCGGGTCCGTGATTGTCGTTAAATTTCTACTTTGTGAAAAAGATCTTTTTCTATTTGCCGTAACTTGCGACGTAATTGACTGCGGTAAAAAATAAAATTTCATATCGCGGTAATCTGAAAACAGATCGAACAAACTTCCAATAATTGGAATATCAACCGGTTTGAAATAAAGATCCCGGCTAAGGTTTACCGAATAGTTTGCGCTTGCGTTCCAGACCCAATTATCATTTCGAACAACAGTGGGCGAGCGGCCTGTAGATTTATTGTAGTTGAATGAAAAGCTAAGACTGTTAAACGTATCTCTTATATACCAAAGTTCAGTTGGAATTTTGATCCTGATGTTGGCAAGATTCCAACTCTCAGAAACACTTTCGGTTCGAGTGTCATCTACCAGAGCGGAAACGGCTTTATCAATCTCTGCCTGATCAACATTTCTTTCCGTTAGCAAATTTCTCAACTGAGTTTGAGCTTCCGAAATTTTAATATCTGTACCGGGTGTATATAACGGATTATTTTTTAGTTCTGTTCTTGAATAAGATACCCTCAAATTACTTCCCGGCAGGTTCACGGGTAAAAGTTTTAGAACATCAAGATCAGCCGCAACTCCCCATTGAGTATGGTCTTCACGACTTCCAAATCTATCTACAAGCCGGTGAAAGAATGGATCTGTTCGACTGATATTTCCACTTACGTTTAAAAGGTCGGCAAATTTTAAGGAAGCATTAGCACTATATGCACCACCCTTTGTAGCATCAGCATCAAGCACACGCAGTTCATTTATCCAAACACTTCCGGAAACCGCTTCGTTTGGTGTACCTTTATCACGGGGATTAACTATGCCTATTGTAAAAAATGATATTCTTGTTAATGTTGGTTCTCCTCTAACACCGTAAGTATGCCCCTGCTTGCCCGGTACATCAGCGGTAAAAAGAGTTTTTGACTGTAAAGAATCTCGTTTTTGTTTGATTGCTGTCAGTTCTGAGAATACCATACTGACTTCATCCCAGCCGTTATTTGCAGGATCGGGATTATATCTTACCGGCTGGCGGTATTCATAATAATTAGTTGAGTCGGAACCGAAACGAAGATAAACTTCCGATGCATAGTTATTCGGTTTAGTTGCGTCGTAGTAGGAAACCGATCCGGGCATTTCATTTTTATCCGAATGGATGAACAACTTCATCTCTTTATAATTGAATACATCGAGTGGTTTGTAGAGATAACGAACAACTTCCCTCTTATCGCCATCTTCAAGGTTTTTTAGACTAAGATTTAAAGCCTGTTCGTTTTTATAGATATCATAATTTGGCTGGGTTCTATCTTTTTCACGGAAGACTCCAGGAGGTGAAACATATTCCGGGTTATCTTCAATATTTATTGTTGATACGGTAAGAACCGTATCGGCTAAAGTAACTTTCGGCGGATTCAAAACTTTCTGCCATTGGTTGCCAACAAGATTCATCTCTGCAAACCGCAAATGCACTGGTTGATTCGAACCGGAAACCCATACACGTATAAATTCAACAACAGAAAAACTTGGACTTCCGAATGTTGCAACAAAATCTTTTAATGGAATTCTATAAAGGTACCAGCCTGCTGTACCGCCGCCGCCCTGAACAAATTTATTTACAGTGCGGTTTGTATCAATTGGTATTTCATACCGGAAATAACTGTTCACACGGTCAAGAGTAAAATTTCTATTTAAATCTTCGGAGTCCGGTAATTTTCCCAAATCAATTGCAACTGCATTGCCTTCACTTCCGTTTACATGAGAGTAATCCGGATTTTGTGTAAGCTGGAATGAATAGTCATCACCGCTTGGGTCGGGATTTGTAACTGCGTCATATCCGGGTTCGTCTACATCTTTCAAACCGTCAATACCGGTATCTTCCCCTTGATCAACAAGATCATTTGAATTCTTATCCTCGGTATCAAGTTTGCCATTTGGTATTACATCTTCGCTAATTTGACCAAGATCAATATTAATTTTCAGATTAGCAGGTGATTCAACCGTTTTTAACCAGAACTCAATGAATTCAATATTTTCTTCAACTAAATTGTTGGCAGTTGAAGAAAGCGTTCTCATAAAGCCGCCCCAGTTTTTAATTTTATCACCTATGTGGGGATTCCAATTGTATGTACCTTTTATACCCGGATCGAAAACAAGATCGAGTGCTGTAATGAGCGATGCATCCGGCGCGGCTTTTTTTCTATCCCCATAAATATCTTTTATGGTTACATCGGAGGGAGTTCTATTGAACCAATAGGTTCTTGCTTTGTAATTCATCTGAACATCTTTCTGCAGATTCGCATCAAACTGGTCTAAATTACCAATATATGGTAAATCGAGCGGAACGCTTATATCATGCCATTGACCATAGCCCATACCAAGCGGAATAATTCTTTTAGCACCTTCAAAGTCATCAACGTAAGCAATACTTCTTCCACCATCGCTGGCAATTGTACTTTTCTTAGTATTCGGATCCGGATTTATATAAGCATATTCGGCATTTAAAGTTAGAGTTGAAGGAGCGCTTGTGGAAATAACTTTGTCCAAAGCTTTTGTTATAAAAGGAAGGTTGATATTCGTTCTAAAATCCGCACCGTACATAGAATTATTCATCGGCTCTTCACCAATTCTAACTTTATCGCTCAAAGTCTGCTGGTTCAGATTTAAGAAAGAAAAACCAAGCGAAGTCTCTCTGTTAAATTCATATAATCCCCTAAATCCCAGCAATGTTTTTGATGCGAGTTGAAAAAGATCATTTTGTTCATAAGTAATTTTCAGATCAGCTCCCGGCACAAGTGCTTTATCATCTCTTATAAGAATTTGCCCAAGATTGTAATCAACTGTATAATCAACACCTTCCTTTTCCGCTCTGCCATTTAAAAGTACTTTTACAGAATTCTCTACAACATTAAACCCGATGCTGTAACTGGAACTAACTGCGGCGGAATATTCTCCGGTCATTACAAATTTATCCTTCGATCTATCCTGTTTTGCAAAAGTTACCAAAGTATCATAAATGGATTGGTATTTTAAAGAATCCGGCAGACTTGCCGGAAAGTCTTTTCCAAAAGGTTGAAGAACAGGAAAAACAACTTCTCCGGTACTGGGAAATATTGTACGGCTCGGGAAAAAATCGAATGCACCATCCGGCTGAGTACTCGTACCACTCTTATCTGTTTTATCAAGTCCAAACGTTTCAAGAAGTTTTATACCTTGATAATTATTCTGTAATTCTTGCCCTTCAACCCGGTAATTCATATCAAGCTTAAAACCTTCTTCTTTTACATCGCGTCCGCCGACTGGATAAATATTTTTAAGCTGTAACTTCCATGCTTGTTTGAATTGCGGCTGTAAATTCGGCGGCTTTACAAGCTGGAGTACTAATCGGGATACACTATCTCTTTGCAAATCGTTTATAAATTCACCATAATAAATATCATCATCGGCAGAAGTGGTTCTTCCTTCCAGACGGAAAGCAACCGCAATTGCATCCTGGTCTTGTATTTGAGTTTTAAATGTTATAAACCCGGTCTCAGCATGAAGGATGTAATCAACATCCGGCTGAAGCAGAATAAATCTTCGATCAATTTCTTTTGTACCGGGGACAGATTCAGTGTTGCTGTTACGAAACTGATCACTATAGATCTCTCCATTTCTTCTTCTTGGCAAATCTATAAAAGCATTTCCTTTTCTTTCGTTCGGATTTACAAGTCCCGTTATTGTCTTCCAGACCTGTATATCTTTCACACGCAGAGAATCAACCACGCGTGGAATGGGATTACCAAAATAGTTGTTAAAAATATTCAAGCTGGGGTTTGTATACATTTCATGAATGAAGAAGTGATTTGGTGAATAATCGTATGCATGAATTTCAAATTTTTGAGATTTAGCTCCTCCACTAACAGACACTTCTTGAATTTCGCTTTTCTTTTGAGAAGCGAGAGCAGTTAAACTAAAAGGACCCATCTTAAATTGTGCTTTAACGCCAAAGAGAGCTTCGCTGCCGCCTACTAACGGCGAAGTTTGAAGCGAAACATTTCCTGCTTCGATGCTCTGAATTATTTCATCTTCGTAACCAGTGTATTTTAGTTTGAGCTGGTTCTCATATTGAAATTGCCGTTCAGTATTCCAATCTGCGCCAAGAGTTAGTTTGTCTCCAATTGTTCCGGCAAGATTTATAGCAACCGTCTGTTTGAAATCGGGTTCGTTGCGTGTATTTCCAAGCGCCGATGTGGTGATACCGGTTGTGGTTTCATTTCTCCATGCGCCGTGAATATCAACTTGTCCATTAATCTTCAAATTTATTTTTGGCGGTCCAAAAATACTTAACAGCGGAGTGCTTGGCAGCGGAATATCAATATTTGTTATATCGGTAATAAATTGAGTCAGATCTTTCTTTTTATCTACCAACTTATACTCATGAGCTTTCGCCTCCCATAATTCGCGCGTGATAGCATCAAGTCGAAGTTTAGTATACACATCAAGAGGCATTTGAAGCTGATTCCGAATCGACTTCCCACCCATCATCTCCTTGATTGTAACTTTGGTAGCGGTTGAATCTAACGTCGTAACTCTAGATATAGTACCTTCCGATGGCAATGCAAAAAACCCGGATGGTTTTTTCCGTCTGAATAAAACGGATGGAGAATCATCCCGATGATAATGGAAATATTTGAGTCGAGCCGTTGAATCTCTTGACATTGCTTCTATTCTCTGTAGAGAATCGAGTTTGGTTTTTGCTCGGATTGAATCTGCGCTGGAAATTTTTGTCTTAAGCGAATCCTTCTCTAAAACTTTTGCTGTTTTTTTTGTTGAATCGATTTTAGGAACTGAGTCGCTCTTTTGTATCGTTTTTAATTTAGTTGAATCCGGAAGAGCAATTGTTTTCAAATTCTTTGTCGAATCACCGACAGCAGATTTTTTTGATTTTAACGTTGAATCTGGAGAAGCTTTTAATTTCTCTGTAGAATCGGGTATGCTAAATGACGAACCTGGTAATTCAAATCTATCTTGAGGATTAGTTATAGATTTGCCTGGCAACGGGCTAAAGTTATAAATAGGAGAGAAATGGTTTATAGAGTCATCAAACAGAATCGGTTTGTTAATTAGATTATCTGAATCTCTGAAACCAAAGAAAACAGAAACGGCAATAATAAAAAAGGGAACCAAAATAAGTTTGAATCCCAGATGTAAGTTATTTTTGAGTAGAGAAATGGTAGTCTCGCGAATAATTATTGATTGTAAAAAAAATCTATAAAAAACCTCCTTCTTTTTCCGACTTAAAATTTATCAAAAAATAATCAATTGGCAATCTTTTTTTTGGGTAAAATTTCCCCGCTTGTTTTTAGCCATATAGCCGGTTAAAAAAAACCCAGAGCTTATTATGCCTTCAAATATACTTTAAAAAAATTAATACTTGATTATATCTTCCATGTGAGTTTTCTCTTCAATAGTAGCTATAGTATTATTTTCATGCACAATTACAGCGCTCAATTTATTACCAAGAAAAACTCCCGTATCAATATACACAGTGTTAGAGTCTTCAACCAGAGTTATTTCGTGCTTTGTGGTATGACCAACAATTTGTAGTTTGCCAATATTCAACAATGAATCGCGCGTCCATAAAATTCCACGGTCGCCTCGCAAATCGTTTTTAATATATGAATCAATAATATCAAGATTATTGCGGTAATTCGAAGGAAGATATTTTTCATATTGAGCAGAAATTCCGGCATGAGAGATAAAACAATCGGGTAAATTGTAATAAAGTTGCGCCTGTCTAATTGCTTCAATGTGTTGAAACATTTCTTTCTCGCGGTTTTCATACGATTCTAAAGTTGATTCATTTCCGTTAAAAAACCATGAACGGGCAAAAACACTTTGCGGTTCTTTGAAAAAATGGAAAAACATATAATCATGATTACCGGGTGTAAAAGAGATATTATTCTCAAGAACAAAGTTGAAGACTTCACAACTGTGGTTTCCCCTATCCACTAAATCACCAACAGTGTATATTGGAATATTGGGATAAGAAAAAATAATTTTTTGATAAAGTGCTGCTAAAGTATAATAACAGCCGTGAATATCACCTATAACGGCAACCATAATTTTTCTTTTTAAATGTAATAAGTTTTTTTTGCGAACTCAGTAAGCTCATCTCTAAATAAAGGATGTGAAATATTTATTAAAGCACGAACTCTTTCCTGAATACTCTTACCGAACAAGTAAGCCGTACCATATTCTGTTACTACATAATGAACATCTCCGCGCGAAGTAACAACCCCGGCACCGGGTTTTAGAGTTGGAACTATTTTGGAAAATTTTAGATCTTTTGTTGCCGATGGTAAAGCAATTATTGGTTTTCCGCCTTCCGAGTGGGCTGCGCCGCGAACAAAATCTACCTGACCGCCTATACCGCTGAAAAATTTTGTACCGATTGAATCGGCACACACTTGTCCGGTCAAATCAATTTCTATAGCAGAATTAATTGCAACCATTTTATCATTCTTAGAAATTAAAAATGGATCGTTAACGTATTCTTGCGGATGAAATTCAAAAACAGGATTATTATCTATAAAATCATAAGAGCGTTTTGTACCCAGAACGAATCCGGCAATTATTTTTCCAAGATGAAGAGTTTTCTTTTCTCCGTTGACAACTCCTTCTTCAACAAGTTTTATCAGCCCATCGGAGAACATCTCGGTATGAACACCAAGATCATTTTTGTTATGGAGATATTTAAGAACTGCATCCGGTATAGCGCCAATTCCCATCTGAAGGGTTGAACCATCTTCAATCATTTCAGCAACGTGCTGACCAATTTTATCATAGACGTCTAGCGTTTCAGGTGTTGCATCGGGATCAGCTTGCGGCAGTTCTTTTAACGGTTCATTAACTTCTACTATAAAATCAATTTTGTTTACATGAATAAAACTATTGCCAAGTGCACGCGGCATATTTTTATTCACTTGTGCAATTACGCATTTTGCTTTTTCTGCGGGCGTTTTAATATTACCTACATCAATACCATAACTGCAAAAACCATGTTCATCCGGCGGAGAAACATGTATTAAAGCTACATCGGCTTGAATTACACCGCGCTTAAATAACATTGTAACTTCCGAGAGAAAAATCGGGATGAACTCCGCCCTTCCTTCATTGACTGCTGGTCGGGCGTTTGCGCCAATAAAAAAAGCTTTGTGCTTGAAATGTTTTTCCATTCCGAGTTTTGCATAAGGAATATCACCAACAACAAGTATGTGATAGATTTCCACATCGTTCAATTCATCTTTGCGTCTGACCATTGCATTGATCAACTCAAATGGTGCGGCACAACCCGGTTGAATAATTAATTTGTCTTTTGATTTAATTACTTTGACGGCTTCATCGGCAGAAACAAGGCGCGAGTTATATCGCTTGACCCATGGTGTGTTTCCCGGTTTAACTGTCTTTATCTCTTCGAGTGTCATTTTAAAATCTCAGTTTGTGGAAAATATGTGAAGGCGCCGGTATTCAATATTAAACGCTTCAGCAATGTTTTCGTTTGAACAAAATCCATTATATGTGCATACACCTTTTGCTAATCCAGCATCGCCGAGTAATGCATTCGACAATCCATGATCTGCAATTTCAAGAATATATTCCATCGAAGCATTTGTCAATCCGTAACTTGCCGTCCTCGAAACAAGTGCGGGCATATTAGGAACGCAGTAATGAATCACATCATGCTGGATATAAATTGGGTCGGAGACTGAAGTTGGTCTGCTTGTTTCAATACATCCGCCCTGGTCAATTGAAACATCAACTATCACCGCGCCTTTCTTCATCGTCTTAACCATCTCTTCTGTAATTAAGTGTGGTGCTTTTTCAGCTTTCATCTGAACAGCCCCGATGAGCAGATCTGCAAACTTGGCTCCGCGTGCAAGTGTATATGGATTTGCAGCTACCGTGGTAATATTTTTCGAAATCTCATTACTAATCCTTCTTAGTCTTCGTAAATCTTTATCAAGGACAATAACATGCGCTCCTCTTGCAAACGCAGCACGTGCCGCCGTAAAACCGACAACGCCGGCGCCAAGAATTACAACTGCCGCCGGTGAAACTCCGGTTATTCCGCCCATTAGAATACCACGACTGTTTGGAACATCGCTTCCTAAAAATCTTTCTCCCACTTGAACAGCAAGTTGCCCGGCTATCTCGCTCATTGATTGTAAGATTGGAAGATGTTCATCCTTTTCTATTAATTCATAAGCGATTGCAGTAACTTTTTTCTTAAGAAGTTTTTCGATAATATTTTTTTTGCCAACCGCCAGATGAAGGAAAGAAAAAACAGTTTGGTCTTCTTGAAGAAGATCAACTTCACTTTCCGAAAGAGGAGCAATTTTAACAATCATTTCCGCGCGCTGATAAACTTCTTCCGCATTGTAAACTATATTAGCGCCGAGTTTTTGAAATCCTTCATCAGTAAAGTGACTCTCTTTGCCTGCGCCTGCCTCGATAAAAACTGAATGACCGGCTTTAACAAGTGTATGAACTCCAGCGGGCGCTAACGCAACTCTCTTTTCACCGCGAAAAGTTTCTTTCGGTATACCGATTCGCATATAACTCACGATTTATTTTGAATGCAAAATAGTTATAATGATGGCTAGATTCAATTTGCTTTCACCGGCGTAATTGCTTTCTTCCCGCTTAGAATTGCAATTACATTTTTTACGCAAAGCTCGGAAATTGCACTCCGCGCTTCGATTGTAGCACTGCCGATATGCGGTAATAGAAAAACATTTTCTAATTTGAAAAGTGCCGGGTTAACATCCGGTTCACCTTCGTAAACATCAAGCCCGGCTGCAAAGATTTTTTTCTTTTTCAACATTTCAATCAAATATCTTTCTTCTACAATCTCGCCGCGTGAAGTGTTTACAAGTACCGCAGTTTTTTTCATCAATTGCAGATTAGTTTTATTAAGAATATGAAAAGTTTCTTTTGATGAAGGGAGATGAACGGAAATTATGTCGGATGATTTTAATAGATAATTAAGTGAAACTCTTTTTGCCGATAATTCACTTTCAAATTTTTCTTTTCTGCTTTTATTGAAATAAATAATCTTTGTACCGAATGCTTTAAGCCGTTTCGCAGTTGCAAAACCGATTTCACCGGCACCAATAATTCCAATCGTTTTCCCCTTTAATTCTATTCCTAAAAGAAGATAAGGTTTATAACCGGTAAATTTTCCTGTACGCATCATCTGTTCCCCTTCACGCAATCTCCGAGCACAAGCCAGTACAAGTGAAACCGCAATATCTGCAGTGGAATCTGTTAAAACATTCGGAGTATTTGTTACTACAATCCCTTTTGAGTTTGCATATTCAACATCAATGTTGTTATAACCAACCGCATGGTTAGCAATAACTTTGCATTTCTTCATACTTTCTATTACTTCTTTATCAATCTTATCTGTAACATGGTTAATCAACGCATCAACATCTTTTACTTTCTTTATAAGTTCTTGCTTTGGTATAGGATGATCTTCATTGTAAATATTTACATGAAATCCCTTCTTTTTCAAAAGCAGTCCTGCATTACCTACCAATTTTCTAGTAATAAAAATTCTTTTCATAAAAACAATTCCGCGGTCTAATTGAATAAAAGTTTTACTATGAATAAAGCCCCGAGAATTCCGGCAATATCTGCAAGAATACCAACGGCAACTGCGTGGCGTGTTCGTTTTATGCTAACTGAACCGAAGTAGAGCGCAAGAACATAAAAAGTTGTTTCGGTGCTTCCCATAATTGTTGAAACAAGTATTCCAATAAATGAATCCGGTCCGTGAATAGACATTATTTCAGACATAATACCAAGTGAACCGCTTCCAGAGAGAGGGCGCATCAAAGCCATCGGTAACGCTTCTGCCGGAAAGCCGATTAAGTTTGTAGCTGGCGATAGAATAATCATCAGAAACTCCATCGCGCCGCCTGCTCTGAATATTCCTATAGCAACAAGCATTGCAACTAGATACGGAATGATTCTCAAAGCAACGTTGAATCCTTCTTTGGCTCCATCAACAAAAACTTCGTAGATTTTTACTTTTTTGAATACACCAAATAGAACAAATGAAATTATGATCAGAGGAATCGCAAGAGTCGAAATAATTTGAATGAAAGTCTTCAGCCCTTCGGCGTTGATAAAACCTAAACTTAAAAAAAGTTTTGAGAGCA
>JAJYXU010000072.1 GCA_021801605.1 Bacteroidota bacterium | reverse complement strand
GGATGGCTTACCAAAAGAAAAGAGAGAACAATTCGACATACTGATGAAGCAAACAAATAGCTATGCCAAAAGGCTTGTTGGTAACAAAGATATTGAGGAGCTGCGCACTGAGTTCGATGTTTTGAGCCATCCTCTAATCGGGTATCTAAATACATTTGGTTCCGATAAAAAGTATTTTATTTACGCTTGCGAGGGAGATATGACTATGTGGATTCAAGAGAACAAGGAGCCGCAGCAAGATCCCTACTGCGATTCCCCATGCGGAAAGATTATTGATGAAACAGTAAAAAAAGGAGATTAAGCGATGGAATCTTTTCTTTACACACTCAACTTAGCCGTTCACAATTTGCTTTTTGTAGCTTGTGCAGCAGCTCCATTTTATCAACTCAGGATGGTTTACCGAAGAGCAAAATTTGGGAAAAAGATATATTATGAAATGGACAGTCTGATGGAAGAAATTCTAAGCCAGCAGCCCCGACTGTGCTTTTGGTTCATCATCGGTCTAATTGTTACCGGCTTTGCATTCCCTTTAATTTACTATGGCTTTCACGGTGAATGGCAGCAACGAACAACATTGGTCTATTGGGCTCTCTCCATTAAAACCTTCTTAGTTTTTCTGGGATTTGGAATTGTCAATTATGGAATGTTTATCATTGATAAGCAGATACAAGGAATATTCAAAACGTTCAAACCTAATGAGCAGCCGCCAGCCGATGTTTTGGATAAATTCTTTGCTCTTCGAACTAAAAGAAGAAAATTTTGCACGGTGTGTTTAGTATTTGCCGTTGCAATTTTAGTCATAAGCCCAATTCTCAGTTTTTATTGATAAGGAGAAAATAAAAATGTTAAGTGAAACGAAATCCCGTTATGCGGGGAAAAAATTAACTACTTCAACGAGCCGCTTCTTGATTTTTGCGGGATTGCTTTTTGCATATTCGTACAATGTTCATGCACAGTGTTCTGGATGGGGGGTCGGAAGATATGAAAGATCGGGTTCTCACTCTTATATAAATCCAGGGACTGCGGTTTTGCTCTCTTTGCAGCCGCTGCCAATTGCCGCAGGAAATTTTTATTCCGGCGATTGGGGAAGAGGAACTTTATACACTGCGGCAGAATTAGCCCTATTTATTCCAGGAATGATTTTAGTGATGGACAATTCCGGCTGGTGGGGACATAGCCGCTATGATGGATACTATAACACTTCCTACAGCAACACTAATTGGACGAAAACAGAGCGGGATCGCTTTTATTATTTACTTGCCGGTTACGTTATAGTTAAAGTCATCAGCGCATTTGATGCAGGTTATTCAGCCGAGCGGCACAATACATATTATGCTCTTAAATATGATGAACAGAGCAAGTCGCTTGCACTTGCATTTAGATATTCTTTTTAACATTGGCTGGATTGGTATATCATATAACAAACAATATTGAAGGAGAAATTACAATGTGGAATTCAGGTTGCTCATGGTGGTGGGGACCCGGATATTTTTTCGGCGGGCCGTTCGGTATGATATTCGGACTCGTTTTTTGGGCGTTGATTATTTACGTCGTATTCCGATTGATCTCTAACCTATCGAATCGTTCTGCGGAAGTAACCAGAAAAGAAGAAACTGCTCTGGATATTCTCAAACGAAGGTATGCAAAAGGTGAGATAGACAGCGAAGAGTTCAATAGACGGAAAAAAGATTTGGATTCTTAAAACATGGGATCTGTTTATACAAAATATGATACTCAAATTATTTTTGAATGATTTTATAGAAAAGTTGAATCGAAGGTTACGAGGCGGCATCTTATTAACAATCTAAATTAATAAATGAGATTAACATGAAACTGATTAAACTACTTTCTTTATTGCTGATATTAGACACTATCAGTATAACAGCACAACCATACCAAGGTGGAATGGGATTAATGTTTATGAACAATTATAAGGATACGACAGTCACTGGAAAGACGCTTGTTCAAGCGTTTAATTCTGTTGAGAGTATCTATTATATAGATACAAATAACGACGGCAAAACAGAATTTCAGTTGAGTTTTGGTCCTACGTGGTATAACCCGATTGATTCGAAAGCAGAAAGGTCAAAGGACGGGGATAATGTAACTATCAAAGGCGCAGTTGTAAAAAATGCGATCAACGTAAATAGCATCTTAATTGTTTATGAGATCAACGGATTAAAATGGCGCGATCCATTTAATCCCTTCTGGAATAATGTTGGTATGCCTGGGCAAATGTTTAATAATTCCGGTGGATGTATGGGGTATGCATGGGGAGGGAATAATCTTCAAATTCAGAAAGTTTCTCTACAAGGCATTGCCGCTGTTGACGAAACATTTTTTATGGCTCAATATTACTTAGATGAGAATAAGGATGGAAACACGGATTACTATCTAAACTTTGGTCCAATTTGGTATCAGCCAAAGAGTGGAGCTGTAAGACCGAAGAATGGAGAAAGCATATCGATTGTGGGGGGAAAAATCATAACAAGTAATGGAATACCAATGATTCTTGTTTATGAGATTAATGGAAAAGTATGGAGAGACTCAAATTCATTCGTTAACCACTTTGGAGGAATGTGGGTAAATAGAAATAATGCATCAGGCGTAAAGATAAAAAATCCATTTGACGATGATGATTTTATTATGATGAATCCCGGTTGGAATACTGGAATGGGAATGGGTATGATGTTCTCTGATTCCCTTTTCTATAGAATGCTTGAATTAAATCCTCAGAACATTCCAAACACGAGAGGTAATAATGCTTTTTGCGGTTTTGAAATTGGAATTTTTAATACTGACGGAACAAATGGAATGTGGCAAAATGGAAATTGGGGCGGGCGCATGAATTTTGGCTCACTCTCCAAATTTCAGATTCATTATGATGATATGCAATTAAATGCATACGATATTGATGAAAAAAATATCAAAGCTAAATACTGGGATAACGGAACAAATAATTGGACAACTTTATCAGACGCAATTATAGATAGAGCTAATAAGACAGTCACATTCTCATCCAACATAGTAAGCAATTATGTGATATTAACGGGAGAAAAAATTATTACAGCAGTTGATAAAGAGCAAAAAATATTACCTGATAACTATAGTTTGGAACAAAACTATCCAAACCCTTTCAATCCAGCAACAACTATAAGTTATACTTTACCAATAGCAGGAAGTGTTACATTAAAAGTGTTCGACATTACTGGAAAGGAAGTAAGAATGTTAGCTAACGGTTATAAAGTTGCGGGGAAATATTCGGTAACCTTTAATGCGTCAGATTTAGCAAGCGGAATTTATTTTTACCAAATTATTACTCCCAACTTTGTAGAAACTAAAAAATTAATTCTGATGAAATAAGGAAGTTCTTCCGGTTAGTTTTGGAAAAAAGGTTAACTTTTTGTTAAATAGAAACAAGAAGTAACCGACCTGGCTACGGAGCGTGTTGCACAACAAAAACATTGTCATTTCGAACCCGATTTATCGAGTGAGAAATCTTTCTTTTCATATAAATTAAGACCTCTCACTCCGTTCGAGGTGACACCAATATGGTTCTGCAACACGCTCTACGGCTTGGCGCCTTTGCCAAGACGAGCGAATTAAAGAAAGAAGGTTTCGGCATTCTTACCGAAATTGATGTTAAGGAAACATTAAAGAAAAAGCTTGATGTTGACTTTA
>JAJYXU010000060.1 GCA_021801605.1 Bacteroidota bacterium | reverse complement strand
ATTGATATCAATTAGTCCAAGTATTTTTGCTTTTGTAAGATCAACTTTATTTTCTTTTGCATGTGATAAAAAATTATTCCAGCCATAAGGCGCATAACCAATTCCAAAAATTTTTTGAGTTTGCGGTTTGATATTCCTTCGCTTTAAATATTCACGAGCTTGTTCACCGTCATTACTCTTCAAGAGATTATCTGAAAAAAAACGGGCAGCAAGAACATTCAGCTCGAACAATTCTTCAAGTTCATTCTGCTGTTCGTCAGATTGAGCATTTTCTATTTCAATTTTGATTCCAAGATGATCTGCAATTTCTTCAACGGCTTCAACAAAAGAGATATTTTTGAATTCCATTAAGAATTTAAAAACATTTCCTCCGGCTCCGCATCCAAAGCAATGATAAATCTGTTTATCATCACTTACCGTGAACGAAGGAGTTTTTTCCTGATGGAATGGACAGAGCCCGATAAAATTTTTACCCCGCTTCTTCAAATGAACGTGTGCCGAAACTATATCAACTATATCAGCGGCGTTTCTTATCTCTTCAATTTTATGTTCTGGAATGCGCATCTTTGTGAGTCTTTGTGCCTTTGTTTCTTCGTAGTGATCTTTACACAAACGAAATTAGAAATTTATTTCATTAAACCAAACATTCATCTAATTGCCCGTCTAACTTAATATTTGTATTTTGTTAATAGAATTGAAAAGAGAAAATATTTTTGGTCAAGAAAAGCGTTCTGCTCATCATTCCGGCACAAAATTTCAACGAAGAGGAATATCTTATCATAACAAATGCTCTTGAACGGGCTGATGTAAAAATATTTATTGCCTCCGACTCGAATTTTCTTTGCATCGGTTCAAACGGCTTGAAAGTAAAAAATGATGTTCAGCTTTACAACATTCACGAAAGTAATTTTGGCGGAATGATACTTATTGGCGGAAGCGGAATGAGAAATTACTGGGACAATAAAGCAATTCAATCTATAGCTCAAAAATTTGCAAAGAATAAAAAACCGGTAGGAGCTCTCTGCTGCGCACCGATTATTTTAGCAAAAGCCGGAGTACTTACCGGAAGTGCAACTTGCCATTCTGATGATAGACGGGCACTTGAAAGTGAAGGTATTGATTACAAAGATTTACCGGTGGTATTACAAAAAAATATTGTTACTGCTCAAAACCCAGCTGCGGCACCCGAATTTGTGAAAGCATTTTTATATGAGCTTGCAAAAAGTTAATTTTTCTTCAGAACTAATCTTCTCGCCAAAATGTTTATCCGTAGAGACTCGATTAATCGAGTCTCTACTACAATTAATAAGTCACCTTACGCAAGGTGTCATTCTGAACGGAACGAAGTGGAGTGAAGAATCTCGCAATCGAGCAAAAAAGAAGTTTTTAGATTCTTCCCCCGATAAATCGGGGTCAGAATGACAAATAATAATGTTTTTGCGTAAGGTGAATTAATAATTTGAAAATGATCGAATCAATCAAGAAATATTGCAATAGTTTAACCCAGTACTCACGATATAAAACAAGAGAAGTTTTTATCGGCGAGGTTCCTCTCGGCGGCAATAATCCAATACGCATTCAATCTATGACTACAACCGACACGATGAACACAATTGCAACTGTTGAGCAATCAATACGAATGATTGAAGCAGGTTGCGAGTATGTCCGCATTACTGCACCAAGTATAAATGAAGCGCAGAATCTTCAAAACATCAAAAATGAATTGCGTAAGCGCGGTTACAAAACACCGCTTATTGCAGATATTCATTTCACACCAAACGCAGCAGAACTTGCTGCAAGGATTGTTGAAAAAGTTCGGGTTAATCCGGGCAATTATGCCGATAAGAAAAAATTTCAAAAACTTGAATACACAGATTCAGAATACAATACAGAGATTGAACGTATTAGAGAAAAATTTTCTCCGCTCGTAAAAATCTGCAAAGAATATGGAACTGCAATACGCATCGGAACTAACCACGGTTCTTTATCGGATCGAATCATGAGCCGTTACGGCGATACACCGCACGGAATGGTCGAATCTGCTTTAGAGTTTTTGCGTATCTGCGAAGATTTGAATTATTATAATATCGTTCTATCAATGAAGTCTAGCAATCCACAGGTGATGGTACATGCATACCGTTTGTTAATTCAGCAGATGGAGTCAGAAGGAATGAATTACCCGTTCCATCTGGGTGTAACAGAAGCCGGTGACGGAGATGATGGGAGAATTAAATCGGCAGTTGGAATTGGGACACTACTTGAAGATGGAATCGGTGATACAGTCCGTGTTTCTCTGACTGAAGAACCTGAGTATGAGGTTCCCGTTGCAATTTCTCTTGTAAACAGATACAATGAAAGAGAAAATCACGCGCCAATTAATTCGATTAATGAATCACCAAAAGATCCGTTCGTTTATTTGCGCAGAGAATCATTTGACACTGCTGGAATTGGCGGCAATACCGTTCCAAAAGTCTTTGCCGACTTCAGCGAAAAAGAAATTTTATCTCAGAACGATTTAAAAATTGTTGGATATAATTACGACCCGGTAACTGACAAATGGAACATGAGTGATCAAGCGTGCGACCTTATTTATGTTGCCAAACATGATCTTCCCTTTGATGCACCGACCGGATTGAAAGTAGTTTACGATTTTGAAAATTGGAACTCACTCGAAGATAGGACAAAAGGATTTCCACTTTTTTCGACAATTGAACAATATGAAAACTCAACTAATAAATCCTTTGTACTAAATTTTGTTGAACTGGATGCGCAATCAATTTTCAGCAAACAACTTTTAGCCGCGGCAAATGATGAGACTGTGGTTTTCGTTTTAACTACAAACAATCTTCACGGAATGGCAGAGCAGAGAAGAATATTTCTTGAACTTGTTGAGAATGAAATCAAAAATCCTGTAATCATCAAACGATCTTATGATAAAGTAGATGAAGACGAATTCCGTCTATATTCATCAACAGATTTTGGTGCTCTGCTCATAGATGGTTTAGGAGATGGTATCTGGCTTACAGGAAAAGACAAACCCGGACAGAGTTTTGATCACTCGTTTATCAACAGAACATGTTTCGGAATTCTTCAGGCAGCGCGGACACGTATTTCCAAAACGGAATATATTGCTTGCCCGTCTTGCGGAAGAACTTTATTCGATCTAGTGGAAGTCACAAATAAAATCCGCAAAAGAACCGAGCATCTAAAAGGCGTTAAAATTGCAATTATGGGCTGCATAGTAAATGGCCCGGGCGAGATGGCAGATGCAGATTTTGGTTATGTTGGCTCCGGACCGGGAAAAATTACACTTTACCGGGGAAAAGAGATTATTCGAAGAAACGTCAATTCTGATGAAGCAGTAGAAGAATTAATAGAGATTATACGCGAAAACGGCTCTTGGATTCAACCCGCATAAATTTAATTATTGATAGATTTGAATCTGAATTGTGATTATGGTATATTTTGTTACGATATATGAGAAAATTTTTAATAAAATTAGCTAGAAGAAAAACGACAGAACTTACAAAATAGAAGTTTCTGAAGACCAAGTGCACTCCTAATAAACGGAGTGCATTTTTTTTATATATGACCGTTGGAGAATTGACAAAATATCTGGAAGATTGGGTACCGCCCGGAGCTGCTTGGGAGAAGGACAATGTAGGACTTCAAGTCGGCTCACGAGGTGCAACAATCAAAAACATCATGCTCTGTCTTGAGCTAGATGATGAAGTTCTAAAAGA
>JAJYXU010000119.1 GCA_021801605.1 Bacteroidota bacterium | reverse complement strand
GCAAACAGTAGTTCCATATCTTTCAGAAGTTGTACAGCTTCAATCGGGCGATGCAATAGTTCTGTTCACGGACGGAATTACAGAAGCTATGAATGGCAAATGGGAAGAATACTCCGACGAACGGCTCGAGGCACTTGCGCGTGAAAAGTGTCATGAAAGTTCTCATAATATTTTATCGCATATTAAATGCAGTGTAGAAGATTTTACTCACGGCGCTGAACAATCGGATGATATCACTTGTCTTGTGATAAAGGTTACATAACATGAAAGATAATTTGAAAAAGTTCTGGATAAAAAATCATAAGAAATTTATCCTTGCATACACTGTTGTTCTCTTGCTAATCGGTATTGCGAATTTCTTTTTCATATTTGAGGTCACTGCACAGTCGAACGATGAATGTCTTTGGATTGAAAAGAAATCCGCAGACGGTGATTCTGTCAAGGTGTATTTTGATCAGGTGAAAGAGAACGGTGTTACATGGAATGCCGGTATTAGAAACGGGGATCAGCTTCTCTCAATTGATGGTGTAAGATTAATAAATAATCTTGTCGCTTCCCGCACATTAGACCGTATTCAAGCAGGAGATTACGCCACATACAAAATTCTTAAAAACGGTAAAGTTCTAGAAGTCAAAATTCTTGTAAAAAAATTGATAAACTTCAGTGGACTTGCATTTGCTCTACTCTCTTTTATCTGGATGATTGTTGGTTTCGTAGTTGTGATGGCTAAGACCGAGGGTTCTACGCATATGGCGTTTTATAAAGTTGGAATTGCCGCCACTTTATTTGCAATGGTAGATATGCTGTATCGAGGGCAGCAGGTTCTCAATCCGATTTTTGAAAATGTTTATCTCCTTTTTACTGTTGATACTTTATGGACATTAGGAGGCACATTCTTTCCGTTTTTATTAGTCCGTTTCTTCTCTCTTTTCCCCAAAGAATTATCATTGGTTAAGAAGAGATGGTTCAACATGCTTTTAAGTTTTGGTCCTTATACTATCTTCGCTGTCGTTATCTCGTTGAAGATCTATTTTGTTTATCAAAGAGGGAATACAAAACTATACGAAGGTATTTCAAATTTTATCTCTTTTCTAATTGGTCTCGGACTGATTATCGGGCTGGTATTTCTTTTTATAAATTATGTGAAGTTGAAGACAAAACAGGAAAGAAACGCAATCTTTGTTATTCTTGTTTCGTACCTAATTTCTGTAATTGCACTTATCTATACATTTACGCTTGCATCGAGGATTGGCGGGGTAATATTTAACAACCCATATTATTTCACTCCGGTTATTCTTATTGCGTTACTTCCTATAGCGTTCGGTTATTCAATCTTTCGTTACTCACTAATGGATGTAAGTGAGGTTGTTAAGAATACGATTGTATATGGAGCTGCAACTGTTGCACTTGCAGGAATTTATTTCTTAATTCTTTACTTGATTGGACAATCGGTGAGTGCGGCAATCGGAACGGAATATCAAGGAGCAATAGCCGGTGTGGTCTTTGTATTATTTGCAGTTGTTTTCCAGTCAACAAAAGATAAGTTTCAGGATTACCTGACAGAAAAATTTTATCCGGAACAGTTCTCATTTCAATCACGATTGCTGACCTACAGCAACGAAGTTGCAAGTATAGTTGGACAGGAAAATATTCTGGATTCGACTTTGGATATGTTCGTTAAGTCGCTGAGAATTAAAACATTTGGTTTATTGCTGCGCAACGATGGAAATGTTTACAAACTTGCACGTCATCAGGGTATTTCAAATACTTGGTTCCGGTTAGACGACAAAAAAAATATTATAGAAAAATTTCTTTTAGAACGAAGTTTAATTGGAATGAGACCGATAATTGAAAGGCAGAATTTCCGCGCCATCTGGGAAGATGATGCCGACCGGCTTATTGTTGAAGATATTTTTACAATCATACCGCTATTTATCAAACAGAAGGTAGTTGGTTTGCTGTTGTTTGGTTTAAAACAATCCGGCTCACGGTTCTCCGGTAAAGACAGTGATCTGTTAATTTCGGCTGCAAATCAGGTTGCGGTTTCTATCGAGAATGCAAGGTTGTATGAATCTGAAACTGAAAAACAAAAGATGGAACACGATTTAGAAAATGCCAGACGGATTCAAAAAACATTACTGCCGAAAGTTTTTCCTAAAATTAACGGACTTGATCTTTCCGGTAAAATGATTCCGGCAATGCATGTTGGCGGAGATTATTTTGATCTAATAAAAATTTCGGATAAAAAATTATTTGTTGTTGTTGGAGATGTTTCCGGTAAAGGATTAAGCGCCTCTTTCTACATGTCCAAATTACAAACTATGATTCGACTCTATTGCATAGATGGAAAATTACCACGAGAAGTTTTGATTGACGTGAACAAAAATATTTTTGAAAACATTGAAAGGGGATGGTTTATAACTGTGTCTCTTGCGCTTTTTGACCTTGAGACCAAACGCATAACCTTCTGCAGAGCCGGTCATCCCGGTTTAATCAGGATCCGAAACGGTAAATGTAATACCTTTAAATCCGGCGGGATGGGAGTTGGATTGGATAAGGGCGAACTATTCAATTCGTCTCTGGAAGAACAATCACTTGAACTTCTATCGAATGATTTCTTCTTTATCTATTCCGATGGAGTAACGGAATTGATGAATTCCGAAAATGAATTTTACGGCGAAGACAGATTGATAAGATTATTGACTGATAACTCAGCCAAAAGTTGTTCTGTGATTGAAAATACACTTCTGAATGAATTGACTGATTTCCGGGATAAAGTTCCTCAGTATGATGATATCACGATTCTCACCGTGAAATTTCTTACTTACTAAGTCACCTTATATTGAAAGAATTATATGAAAAATAAACTGAAAGAAATTAGCCGGGAAAATAGAAACGTGACGTTTGATCTTTTCAAGGATTTCTATGAGAGCGAAAAATCTTCTGGCTATTTACTTATCGCTTTAACCATAATTTCGATGATTATTGCTAATACTGCGATTGGATCAGATTATATAAAAATATGGCATTCCTATATAGATCTCTCTTTTTCCGGTATTGACTTGAAATACAGTCTCGAACACTGGATTAACGATGGGTTGATGGTAATTTTTTTCCTTTTGGTTGGTTTAGAAATAGAAAGGGAAATTTATATAGGGAAGTTATCGTCAATAAAAAAGGCGAGCTTGCCGGCAATTGCTGCTGTGGGAGGTATGTTAATTCCTGCGGCAATCCATTTTATGTTTAACGCAGGCACACCAAGTCAAAAGGGATTTGGGATTCCGATGGCAACTGATATTGCCTTTGCATTAGGTGTTCTCGCTTTACTTGGTGATAGAATTCCACTTTCACTTAAGATCTTTTTAACGGCGCTTGCAATAATAGATGATTTAGGTGCAATTATTATTATAGCTCTTTTTTATACAAGTGATCTTTCGATGGCGTATTTACTTGGTTTCATCGCAATATTTTTCATACTTCTACTGATGAATAAAGCGAAGGTGAATCGCCTTTCTCCTTATATATTGTTGGGAATAGTAATGTGGTATCTGATGTTGAAATCTGGTGTGCACGCAACTATCTCCGGAGTACTTTTAGCTTTTGCCATCCCTTTCCGGAAGAACAGTGAAAATAATATCTCCTACACATTGCAGGAAAAATTACACAAGCCGGTAGCATTTTTTATTCTACCTCTATTTGCAATTGTCAACACCGCCATTATAATTCCAGATAATATTTATACTAGCTTGATGACAAACAATTCATTGGGAATTATTTTCGGGTTATTAATAGGGAAACCTTTAGGCATCTTTATTTTTTCTTTTTTAGCTGTTAAAATT
>JAJYXU010000127.1 GCA_021801605.1 Bacteroidota bacterium | reverse complement strand
ACTTTTTTTTTGATTTAATCCCTTAGAATTATTTTGTCCAATATTTCCATAAATAGCTATTATCCACAGAAAAAAAGAACATACTTTTTCTTTACATCTTCTTTGATAAAAGATAATCCCAATTCATTAAAAGTGAAAAATATGTGATTCTAACTCAAGGTAAAACTATTATGGTCACCTTGTAAAAGAACCACGGTGGTATTCATGGATAAAATCATGGAAATTTTCAAAAAAAACTTTGAATAATTCCTTCTTTAATTAAACAAATTCTCTATTTCTCTCAATTATTATCTTGTTCAATATTACTGTAAATGTCTTATATTTACAGAAGAAATGAACAACAACAATGATTATGAATAAGGTTATTAAATATTTTAAGTCCAATGGTGGTTATGCTAGAATGACTGAAATAAAAGAAGCCGGCATTCACACAAGCACCATCAAAGCAATGCTTGAGCAAGGTATAATCGAAAGAGTAAAACCCGGTCTTTACCGGCTTTTTGATATTGATCCCAAAGCTGATGTAAATATTAGCTTTATTGATGTATGCCGCGCAGTGCCAAAAGGAATTATTTGTCTCATATCTGCTATTGACCACTATAAACTTAGCACTTTTAATCCGTCCGATATTTATGTCGCTATCCCTCTTTCTGAAAAACCTCCTAAAATTGAATATCCTCCAACTAAGTTTTATTATTTTCCGGAAAGGTTTTATAAACTTGGTGTCGAAATAATCCATACTAAAGTTGGTGATGTAAGAATTTACAATATAGAAAAGACTATATGTGATATATTCCGGTATCGCGATAAACTAGGTGAGGATATTGCTATCGAAGCGCTTAAAAACTACATACGAAGAAAAGATGCAAACCTTATAAAACTTCGTGAATACTCTATTCTTTGCCAGGTTAAAACTGTCATGATGCCATATCTTAAGGCGCTTGTTGGATGAAAAAAGAAATTTCAAATACGGGTGTGTCAATCAGAGTCAGACTTTTGAACATCGCTAAAAAATCCGAAAGAGATTATAATGCATTAGAGATTATAATGCATTGTTGAACCAATTTTTTCAAGAAAGATTCTTGTATAAACTTTCTCTCTCATCTTACCAAAATAATTTTATTCTGAAAGGTGCGCTTTTATTAATGACTTATAATATCGAGAAAACACGTCCGACCAAAGACATCGATTTTCTTGGGAAGTCAATTAAAAATGATGTCGGGAGTCTAAAGGATATAATTCAAGATATCTGTTCAATCAAAACGAATGATGGAATTGAATTCATTAAAGAAAAGATTTCTGCGGAACTTATCAAAGAAGAAGCTGAGTGTGGTGGGGTTAGAATTCATATACCCTATCAAATGCACACAATAAAAGGCGTTATTCAAATAGACGTTGGTTTTGGTGATAAGATCATTAAAGGTCCTACTAAAATTGAATTCCCAACTTTACTCGATATGCCGGCGCCTTTAATTAATGTTTATTCTTTAGAAACAGCAATTGCAGAAAAGTTTGAAGCTATTGTAAAACTTAATTTCCAAACTAGTCGTATGAAAGATTTTTTTGATATAGATCATATTTCAACTTATTCTGAATTTGATTCTTTAATTCTCATGGAAGCTCTTAGTATAACATTCAAGACGAGAGGAACTAACTTAGAAGATAGAAAAACAATATTTTCGGAAGAGTATAAAAACGATAATAAAAAAGAATCTCAATGGAAAGCATTCTTAAATAAAAGTAAAATACGCTCTGATAAAAATTTTATAGATATAGTAAATAGTATCGAAAAATTCATAGAACCAATTTTTTCTAAAAATAAATTGAAATGGAATCCTCAGAAGTTTATCTGGGAATAGAATGAATCCTTCCCTTTAGAAAGGACTTAAGCCTGCCCGCCGTTTACTGGCGGGATGGGCTTCTAATCTTTTCAACGATTTTCTCTCCAGTTCTTCCTACTACATAACCACCCAAACCAATCTGCAATAAAGTCCATGCTTCATTACTTAGACGGAATGCCAGTCAGCCAAAAGAATCACACACAACAAGGATTAAAAACGTTAGCATCGTAATTGGTCGCCAATTTCTCTGCAACCAGCTTTGTCCTTTTGCTTCCGCCTCAACAATCCTGCTTTGAGAATCAAGCAACTTTGCTTCATATTCCAACGCTTTTCCTAAAAACTCATTTTCGATTTTCGTTAACTCATTTTTGAGTTTTCCTCTTTCCTCATCGGAAGTAGTAAGATTGTCAATCAAACTCGTAATTGGTTTAACAATTCCACTTAAAAAATCTAACACTCCCATATTAACCTCCTTCTTTATCTGATTGCTGATGGCTAACAGCTAATAGTTTGATATTGTAAATTTCCTGGATAATATTTTTCTCCACATCGCTCAATTTATTATGAAGATCTTCGAACCGGGACAAATAATTCTTCTCGATCGAAGATGATTTCTTTTTTGTTTCATCAACATCTTTCTCAATATGTTTAATCTTGGTCTCTCAGGTTTTTGTAATCTTCATTTAGCAGCCTTTCTTTGAACTCTTCTACTCGAAACTCATTAACAAAATCATTAAAATTTTTCTTAAGCTTTCCATTTATCACCTGTGAAAGATGATGTTGAGGAACATTCACTCTTTCTGCTATATCAACAAGTTTTAAGTTGCCTTGCAGGTAAAGTTTTTCTTTGTGCATTAGATCTATTAATCTTGCTGCATATTCTTGCGATAACTCATCTGTTAAAGACGAGCTCGCATATTTCTTTTTCTCGGAGAGTCCTTCAGACAATGGGACTTTTTGATTATTTATAACCGGCAAAATTTCTTCATAGAAAAAAATATCCGGCTGCTTAATTCCAAAATAACCAATTGAATACATTGCAAAAGTGAAAAGAAGGTTGCTAATATCCATCAACATTTGGATATTGAAATAAGTTGATATTATAAAAGCCATCCATAAAATAAAATTGGTAAGCAAAAAATATTTGAGCCATCTTAAGTTTACCGACTCTTGGTAAGAAAAATAATCTTTAATTTTCTTATTGTGATACCGAAGCAGCTTAGCAACTGCTAATAAATATATGAGAATTTGTACTGCTGCAATGATTAAAAATATGCTTGGAGATGAATCGGGATTGTTATAAGAATCAAGAATCAAATTTTCTTTTGTTTTTATATCGTTAAAGAATACAATAGAAAAAAGAAAGTATACTAATACAGCTGGGGCAAAATGAAGCAAATGCTGCGGTTCAAATTTCCAATTACGAACAGTGAGAGCTTTTACATATAGAAAGCAGAAAGGAGCTAACACAAATATTAAAGGATCAAAAACAAGTAGGAGGTGTGGATATAAAAGAAGTAAACGGGTTTCGTATAGAAGGTCCCCTATAGTTAGTAATGAAAAAGATAAGATAAATAATGCTAAAAGACGGTTTGCCTTTACATTCCCTTTTCTGGTGAGTAGAAGTACTATTGTTAAAAAAAACCTTGTATAATCCCAACAGTTAACAGTATCCCAATTAATGTAAATTCTGTTTTCAAGATCAGTTCTTCTTCTTGGCTTGTTGCGTTAACTAAAAGAGTATATTCCTTTTTTTAACGACGGATAAATTTATAACACAAAATAAATAAAAATTATAAATATAATAGGCAAATTAAACTCTCACGTTTTTCAAAACTGTCGAACGACTCATTTTTAGATTTTGGGAATTCATAATACTATACTGTTGCCAAAATCTGAAAATCAATTTTTAAGGATCGACTACTTAGGGTCTGCTGAGAATCTAATATTCCTAAATAAAATAATAAGTTAGGGAAAAAAGTTCCTGGAGAAGTGCACGGGAATTAATAAATTGCAATAAAAA
>JAJYXU010000096.1 GCA_021801605.1 Bacteroidota bacterium | reverse complement strand
TTAAGGGTATCTCTAATAACTTCAAAAGCTAATCTGCGAAAATCCGTTTTTATTCGTTCACCCCGTGGAATAGTATTATCAATATTCAATAAGAATTCAAATTTCACTTTATTCCACGGGGTAAATCTGTGTTCTATTTTTTAAATAATAGTTTTTAGAGATACCCTTAATTTATTAATTATCTCTACAGAATTAATTCCTTCCGCCTCGGCAGAAAAGTTCGGAATAATTCTATGCCGTAGAACCGGAATAAGAAAGGTCTTCACATCATCAATAGAAGGAGTAAATCTTCCTTCCATAACAGCTTTTGTTTTTGCAGCAAGAATTAGATATTGAGAGGCACGAGGACCTGCACCCCAAGCTACGCGTTCTTTAATAAATTCATTGGCATTATTAGTTGGACGGGTAGAATCAACAAACTTTACAGCAAACTCGATAACGTTTTCTGCAACCGGAACTCGCTTAATTAAATTCTGGAAGTTAATCAGTTCATCTGCCGCTAATACTTTTTTAAGTTCCGGTTTGTAATCACTAGTTGTGGATTTAATGATTTCAATCTCTTCTTTTAAATTTGGGTACTCAAGCCATAGATTAAACATGAAGCGGTCCAGCTGCGCTTCTGGTAAAGGATATGTTCCTTCCTGTTCAATTGGATTTTGTGTTGCGAGCACGAAGAACGGTTCATCAAGTGTGCGGGTTACTCCTGCAGCAGTAACCTTATGTTCCTGCATTGCTTCCAAAAGAGCGCTTTGAGTCTTTGGCGGTGTCCGGTTAATTTCATCGGCTAAAATTATATTCGCAAATACAGGTCCTTGAATAAAGCGGAACATTCTTTTCTTTGTAACTGGATCTTCATCAATTATCTCGGTACCGGTAATATCACTCGGCATCAAATCAGGCGTAAATTGTATTCGGCTGAATTTAAGGTCTAGCACCTCAGCAACCGTTTTGATAAGCAATGTTTTTGCAAGTCCAGGTACGCCAACCAGCAAACAATGTCCGCGTGCAAGAAGACTAACAAGAAGTTGATTTACAATTTGATCTTGACCGATTATAACTTTTGCAATCTCATTTTTTATCCGTTTAACCGATTCGGCAAGTTGTTCAACCGCTTGAACATCGTTTGCAGGAATTTTTTCTGTCAAAGTTGTTTCCTTTTAATAAAAAAATAGAACATAAAAAACAGGAATGGAACGGATAATCATAAATTAATTTTGCGTTAATTCATATTATCTTCATTCTTCCTAATTCTATGAAATGTTACAACCGTACTTCCCAATAAATCCTGCTTTTAATGTCATCAATCCACTTTGCAAAAAGTTTCTGTTTTTTGTAATACTCTGTCATTCGCTTAAGTTCTGCAAAATCCAGGTCCATATTTGCTTTATGCTGAGGAATTCTCTTTTCCAATTTTACAATATGATAGCCATAAACGTTCTTATCCACATCGAGACGTTTTGGGAAACTAATTTCGCCTTCTTTTAATTTATATATAATATCTAAAAGCGGCTTATCAAGCTGACTAGCTTCAAAAGTTCCAAGAGTTCCTCCAAACTTTGCAGTTTCTTTATCATCGCTGTAAAGTTTAGCATAATGTTCAAATGTATTTTTACCGCTTACGATGCTATCGCGAATTTCCGTTAAGAATTCTATTGCTTTTAGATCCGACTCATCATCACTTTTTACTTTTATGAGTATATGTCTTGTATGAATTGACTCACCCCGCCTTTCCAGCAATTGAATTATGTGAAATCCTACCGGAGATTCGACAACGCCTGAAATTTGATTTGGAGCCAGAGCAAAGGCAGCAGCTTCAAATTCAGGAAAGAAAACACCACGTTTAACCGAACCAAGATCACCGCCTTGAGCAGCGCTGCCGGGATCATCTGAATATTTTATTGCCAGTTTTGCAAAGTCAGCTCCATGTTTCAATGAATCTAATAATGATGCCGCGAATTCTCTTGCTTTGTTTTTTATCCTCTCACCGGTTTTAGGATTCTGAAAAATATGAGCAATAGTAAATTTTTCTGCCACAACGCCTAGTGAGTCTTTATATGTGTCGTAGAATTCCTCTATCTCTTTCCTGGAAGGATCCAACTGTCCAAACTTTTTTTGTTTGAGCATTTCTGCCATCAAGTTCTTTTTGGTATCATCTTGCAAAGATCTTTTCAATTTTTCAATGGGCATTCCATAAACCTGCTCTAGACGTTCGCGTGAACCATACTGTTGAATAAAATAATTAATCTGGTATTCGAGCTGTTGTTTTACCTGTTCGTCAGTTACGGTTATAGAATCAAGTTCTGCCTGAGCATACAAAAGTTTTTCTTCAATCATCGCGTTGAGAACCTGTCTCCTGAATGTTGAATCGGCAGGATTAATATTTCTCTGTTGTGCCTCCAGGTTTGCTCTAAAATCAAATTCTGATTGAAGAATAATTTCGTTATCTACAACAGCAACAACCTTATCTAATGTTTGTTGAGCATTTAACAACCCAACAAAAACAAATAATACAAATAAAAATTTTTTCATTCGGAATACCTCTTTATCTCCAAATTGTGATCTGCAATTAATTTATCTATGTACAATCTTAAAAAATCCTTTCTCTTGATTATTGTTAATCTTTCTTTAACTTCTTCTTTAGCATCATCAAAAGAAGGGATTATATCTTTATCGAGTTTTTCAATAAGTTGAACAACGGCAAACTTTGACGGTTCCGTTTCAATCACCAAGCTCACTTCATCTTTTTGAAGTCCGTATAAACTACGCAAAAGAGAGAGAGGTTGAAGCTGGTATTTATATAATAACTGTCCCGCTTGGTTAGAAAGAATTGATGACTCCGTTCTATACTTGTTTAGAGAACTATTCCAATTTGTTTCTATAACCATATTACGAAACTGTACCGCCTTATTGAAATCACTGAAATAAATAATGTTCAAGCGGAGAAGATCATCAGTTAATTTAAATTCCTCTTTATTGTCCTCATAATATTTTCTCATTTCGTCTTCAGTTGGTTCAATTTTATTTTCAGCTAATAATTTATTTATGAAAAAAGCAGCGGCAATTTCTTTTTTACTTTGCTCAACAATAGAGTTGAATTCTTTATCATTGAATATTCCGTTCTTTGCAGCTTCTTGATAAAGAATTTCATTTTCAATCCAGTTATGAATGAATTCGGATCTGTATTTTCCTCTATTTCTGTCTTGAGAGAGAGCCGATTTAATTTGCTCCTCGGTAAGTACGGCATCGTTAACTTTAGCAACATAAATATCGGGTGTCTCTTTCTTAGAGCATCCGGCAAAACTGAAGGAACCGATACAGATTATAACAGCAAAGTTAATCGGGCTGCTTAAACGCTTGACGCAGTTCATCATAATATATCTTTGGGTGATAAATATTTTTTAATTTATTCATGTACTCATCTTCGAGGCGTTTACTTTCTTTTTCCTGCAGAATGCTGGCGGACTCGGCTTTCGCTTCCTCAAACGTTTTAATGCGTGCAGGTTCGCGTTTTACTAATTTTACAATTGACCATCCATCTTCAAAGCGGAAAGGTTTCGAAATATCTCCAATATTCTTAAGTGAATTTGCCAGCTTTGCCAGTTCATTGAAATCAACGGCGGTTAAACCATTATACCCCATTTTATTTTCGTATCCCATCCGCTGATTATATTTTGCGATTAAACTGTCATATGGAGAACCGGATATTGCTAAAGAGTAGCAGTTATTTATTAAAGAATCTTTTTGATTGTATATTTCTTTGAATTCAACCCGGTCTTTCCATCTGTAATTTCCCTTTGTTTCCTGCCAGAATGAATAGGTCTTTGCACTATCAATTGATATCTTTGACCAGACTTCGTCTTCGAGAATTTTGAATAGATACATACCGCTCTCATAATCATCAAGTAACTTTGCGAATTCATGATTTTCTTTATCATATATCAAAGCTTTTTCCCTAAGCAATATATCGCTTACGTATTGATCAATTGCATCCTGAAGAATTTTTCCGTTGATAGTCATGTTAAGATATGAACCGGCTTTTATGATGTGATTAAAGAGACTATCGCACGTATAAGATTTGTTGTTAATTTTGAATATTTCATCATTGCCAGCTTGGTTTTTCAAATTACTTTCCAAATACGCTGGTCCGATTTTAAGTGTGTCGCTATAAGCAAGGATTTTATTATATGTAGCCGTATTCTGAACAAAGCTAAATTCTGTTTTTAAATTTTGGATCAGTTTATCAAAATCATATTTGTATCGAGTACGGTCGTATATTTCCTTTAAATCACTTTTCTCTTCTTCATAAGATTTTAATGGAGATATTGCATTAAGACGAATTAGATGAAATCCAAATTTAGTTTTTACTATCGGGGATACTTCCCCAACTTTTAGATTGAATGCTGCTTCATCAAATTCTTTGACCATTTGACCGCGCTGAAAATAACCCAGATTACCATATTTGAGTGCACTAGCTTTATCATAAGAATATTTAGCTGCCATCTCACCAAAGTTTTTTCCTTCTTTAATCTGTTTTTCAATATCACGGATTTTATTCAAAGCTTTAGCTGTATCAACTCCTGTAGAATCAGAAAAAGGAATTAAAATGTGTTCTGCCTCTATTGATGGCTTGCGCTGCTGTCTTACAGTAACTTTAAGAATATGATAACCGTAACCTGAAGAGACAAGTTGAGGATAAATATTTCCGGGTTCGGTACTGTAAATTGCATCTTCAATTGCTGGAATATTTATTTGTCCCGCAGTAACAAAGTAAACATCACCGCCAAGTTTATTGGTGTAGGGATCGTTAGAATATTGTTTAGCAAGTGTTGCAAAATCTTCACCATTTTGAATTCTTTTAATAAGTTGATTTCCAAGTTCTATAACTTGCTGCTGGCTGTGTGTTGAATCTGGAAGAAGAAAGATATGACTAACCCTGTATTCTGTTTTTCGCTTCTCGTAGAGTTGATGCAGATTTGGTCCATACAATTTATTTTCAAGAAAAAGAGTTTTCCCGATATTGGTTTTATAATCAAGATATTCTTTCTTCATATCTTCGTCTGATTTTAAGCCGCGGACGGAAGCATCGCGTAATTTCATTTTATAGTTAACATAAAGATCAAGAAATTGTTTGAGCGATGATATGGAATCACTTTTTGCTTTTTCAAATCCGCCGGAATTTTTTGCGTATGCCTTTTCAAACTCATCCATGTAAATCTTATTGCCACCAAATTCTGCAACAACTATTTTGGAATTTTGAGATGTACAAGAGATAAGAATGGTTAATGGTAAAAGAAGAAGAAACTTCGCACTGCGCATTAGTAAACCTCCATTAGAGTGATTTTTTGGTGTGCTATTTTACCCATTGAGGGTCTGAAAATCAAGGAATGAAGCGGTTAATAACTATTATTATTGCTTCTTTTTTCCGGTTTTATACTCACGGGAGCTGTGTTGCGTTCCCAGAAAACTCCATATTTATAACCTTGAATTGAATTGATTTTTTCAGCCGATTCAAGACGTTTTTCCGCAAGACATGCATAATATTTATCAATCTCAATTCCGACGTATTTCCTTTCAAGTTTTTTAGCTACCACAGATGAAGTTCCGCTGCCCAGAAATGGATCTAAAACAATATTTCCTTTCTTTGTACTGGCAAGAATAAGTTTGGCTATCAGTTTTTCCGGTTTCTGCGTTGGATGTTCTGTATTCTCCGCCATAGACCAGAATGGAACCGAAATATCATTCCAAATATTTGATGGATGGGTCAAACGATAATCACCATTTAAATTAGAACGCCAATCTTTTGGCTTGCCGTCTATATCGCGGTATGGCGCTAAAACTTTTCTTTTCAACTTTACTTCTTCGGTATTAAACGTAAATTTATTTGAAACCGTGCAAAACCAAATATCTTCAGAACTGTTCTTCCAATTTTTTTTAGCACCGCGCCCTTTTTCACGTTCCCATGTAATTCTATTTCTGATTATGAAATGTTTTTCGAGAACAAGCGGAATAGAAATTGAGGTGTGCCAATCTCCGCAGAAATAAATTGACGCATTCGGCTTCAGAGTGCGCTTCAGTTTGATTATGAAACTCTCAATCCAGTCGGCATAATCATGTATTGATTTTTCTTTGAATGAAGTAGTATTGAATTTTTTTGACAGATTGTAAGGCGGATCTACAATAAGCAGATCAACAAATTTGCCCGGCAGAAATTCAAGAGCAGAAAATAAATCCTGGTTTATGGTTCTGTTCAATACTTCTTTAATAGAAATTTTTTCATTCAGTTTAAGAATCCGTTTCGAATATTCTTCGATTTCTTTTTCAGAAAGTTGGATTGTTTTATTTCTTGATGATTTTGGTTTCGTCAATGTTGGCATTTGTATTATTCGATACTTCCATAGAACGCAGATTGTTATGATTACTTATGATTTATTATGATCTTAACGAATCATAAATATCAGCGTGCTATTCCTAAAAAAATCATTTAGCGGTTGAACCGAGATTGATTGATTCGTCAATCTCAATAATTTTTACTTTTCCCTCTTCCGGAGTATCAACAGCCAGGATCATTCCTTGCGATTCAACTCCAAAAAGCTTTGCAGCTTTTAAGTTTGCAACGATCAAAATTTTTTTCCCAATCAATTCTTCGAGAGAATAACTTTTTGCAATGCCTGCAACAAGCTGACGTTTCTCAGTTCCTAAATCAATTTGCAACTTTAAGAGCTTATCGCTTTTCTTAACATTCTCGGCAGCAATAATTTTTGCAACCCGTAATTTAACTCGCTTGAAGTCATCAATTGTAATCTCTTCAATTACTTCTTTTGGAGTCTCATCATTTTGGGGAAGTTTGTTTATTTGTTCTTCTATCATCTTGTCTTCAATCTTTGTGAAAAGAATTTCCGGTTCATTAAGTTTGTGCCCGGCTTGCATATTTTCATTACCGCACTTTTCCCAGGTAGTCGGACTGATATTTAACATCTTAAAAATTTTAACGCTAGAAAACGGAATTACCGGTTCGAATACTTCTGCAAGTGTATAGATTGTATTCAAACAGATATTGATTGTCGTTGCACATTGTTCCTTATTTTTTTTCGAGCTTACCCATGGTTCAGAATCATTAAAATATTTATTTCCAGCGCGTGCAAGATTCATCATTTCAAAAACAGCGTCTTTAATTTTATATCGCTCGAGCAAATCAGCAATTTTCTGAGGTTGAGTTTTCAAATATTCAATCATATCCAAATCTATCTTCTCAAGCTTACCACGCTCGGGTACTTTTCCTTCGAAATGCTTATGAGCAAAAGTAAATGTACGGTTAATAAAATTACCAAGTATATCGGCAAGTTCGCCGTTAGTACGTCCTTGAAACTCTTTCCAGAAAAAGTCTGTGTCTTTATTTTCAGGTAAATTTGCTGCAAGAGTATAACGAAGCAAATCAGCAGGAAATAAATTCAAAAATTCATCTACATCAATTCCCCATCCGCGCGATTTGGAAAACTTTTTCCCTTCAAAATTCAAAAACTCATTAGCCGGAACGTTTTGAGGTAAAACAAATTTATCTGCGTTTGCATCATTCCAAGCCATAAGCATAGCTGGAAAAATAATTGTGTGGAATACAACGTTATCTTTTCCTATGAAGGCGATGTACTTTGTATCTGCGCTCTGCCAATATGATTTCCACATATCGGGTTCACCGCGTTGAAGAGAAAGTTCTTTAGTTGCAGAAATGTAGCCGAGCACAGCTTCGAACCATACATAGAGAACTTTGTTATCAACTCCATCAAGCGGAACTTTAACGCCCCAGTCCAGATCTCGTGTAACAGCTCTGTCTTTTAATCCGTCATTGAACCAGCTTTTACAATATTGAAGCACATTATCTTTCCAGCCAAACTTTTCATTCATCTCATCTACATATTTAACCAATCTTTCCTGATATTTACCCAAAGGGAAAAACCAATGGGAAGTTTCTTTTAAAATGGGTGTCTCTCCGCTAATTTTACTTTTGGGATTTTTCAACTCGGAGGGATCATAAAGCGAACCGCATTTTTCACATTCGTCACTGCGGGCTTCTTCATTACCGCAACGCGGGCAGGTTCCTTCAACATAACGGTCAGGCAAAAACATATTTACTTTTTCATCATAGAACTGCATTGATTTTTTTTCTACCAACAATCCTTGATCATGAAATGATTTGAAGAATTGCTGCGCGGTTTCATGATGAATTGGCAAACTTGTACGCGAGTAGATATCGAAACTCATTCCAAATTTTTCAAAAGCATTTTTATTTGCATTGTGGTAGCGGTCAATAATTTCTTTAGGAGTAACTTTTTCCTTGTCGGCAGTAATGGTAATAGGCACACCATGTTCATCTGAACCGCAAATATAAAGGATGTCATCACCCTTCAAGCGTTTATAACGCACATAGATATCAGCAGGAAGGTACGCCCCGCTTAAATGTCCTAAATGAATATTCCCATTTGCGTATGGAAGCGCAGAGGTAACTAAAACTTTTTCTCCCGAAGGGATGTCTTTGGCATTTACCAAGATGTAACTCAACTTTTTGTTTTATTTGCGGGTAAATATAAGAAAAATCTCTTAATCGGGAGGGGTTGGAATTTACGATTTGAAACCTCTAAACAATGATAAATAGAACGCGGATAACGCTGATTAAACGGATTAACGCAGATTTAATCCGCGAAAATCTGCCAAATCCGCGTCATCTGTGTGCTATTAAAAATGTTGCAGTCCTGTACAATTCTATTTTTCAGAGGTCTCTATCTATAAAACATTATTATTCATATTTGGAATTTGACAGACGTAATTATTGGCAACTAAAAGATTAAATATATGAATGGGACTTGAGAAGAAGTTTATTTGAAAACATTCTATCATACCCCCTCACTTTCTTACACTATTATCCGATTGAAAAATACCTTGTACATATAAAATTCCTTTATATGTTTTTCTTTCAAACTGCTGGTTAATTTAATGTGTCTTTATAAAAAAAACAATATTTAATTTACATTCTATTTAAGTTGGTAGGAAGCCATAGTTCTGTTCTTGATCTTAATCTTTTTAATAGTGCACTTTTGGGGGAACTATCCAACAATTGCTGAATAGTTGTCTTACTCCTGATCCTGATCATAATCTTCTGTTGGAGATCACGAGCAAGACTACGAGTACGTTGAGAAAATATTACCCTTCAAGACCTTTATACATATCTTCAATCAAATCCTTGTACCGTTCTTCAACAACTTTCCGTTTGATTTTGAGAGATGGAGTGAGTTCCCCTGTCTCGATTGTGAACGGTTTATCAAGAATTGCAAACTTGCGTACGCGTTCAAAATTGGCAAGTTTCTTCTGGAATTGATCAAGTTCTTTATCGAGCAATTCGTATATCTGTTTCATCTCCACGAGTTCATCAACTGATTTGTATTGAATTCTATTCGCATCGGCATACTCTTTCAGCGCATCATAATCCGGAACAATAAGAGCACTAACGAACATTCTGCGATCACCAATCAGAACAAATTGATCAATATATTTGCTCGCAAGAAACATATTTTCAATTGGAGTTGGAGCAATATATTTTCCTCCGGAAGTTTTAAACAAATGTTTTTTTCTATCTGTGATTATTAAGAATCCTTCAGCATCAAAAACACCGATGTCTCCGGTGTAAAGCCAGCCGTCTTTAATTGTTTCTTCGGTTTCTTTTTTATTCTTATAGTATCCTTGCATAATGTTTGGACCGTGGGCAAGAATCTCTCCATCCTTAGCAATCTTAATTTCAACACCGGGCATAGGTTTACCGACTGTGCCGAATTTATAGTCGTTCGGTCTGTTGGCAGCAATCACGGGTGATGACTCGGTCAATCCGTATCCTTCAATAATTAATATTCCAGCAGCTTCAAAGAATAATCCTAATTCTCTTGCGAGTGCTGCACCGCCGGAAATAAAGAATCTTAATTTACCGCCGGTTTTCTCTCTTAATTTGTGAAAGACAAGTTTATCGGCAAGTTTATGCTTGAGTGATAAAAAGATCGGAACCGGGTGCCCTGATTTTCGAGCAACTTGAAATTCTTTTCCGATTTCAATTGCCCAATTAAAAATTTTCTGCTTCTTTTCCGGTTGAGTTTCAACATTTCGTTTGATTTTACTGTACATTCGCTCAAATAAGCGCGGTACCGCAGTTAAAATTGTTGGATGAATCTCTTCCATATTACTTGCGATCCTTTCGATACTCTCGGCATAAGCAATCATACCGCCGCAAGAGAAAGCAGTATAATAACCTGCCATCCTTTCAAAGATATGGCAGAGCGGTAAAAATGAAAGGAAGATATCATCTTTACCGATATCAAAAATTTGGTGCGCGGATTTTATATTAGAGCAGATATTCCTGTGTGTAAGCATTACTCCTTTCGGTACGCCGGTCGTGCCTGAAGTATAAATAATTGTGCAGAGCTCATTCTCCCGGGTGAGTTTGGAATTTTCAACAAAATAATTTGGGTAATCTTTACCGAACTCCAATCCTTTAGCCTGAACATCTGTAAAACTGAATACATCCTTTTCTGTTCCTTTATCTTCATTATTCATTACAACTATGAACTGTAGAGTTTTACATTCATTCCGCACCTTCAGAACTTTATTCAATTGAAACTTATTGGAAACAATAATGCCGACCGATTCCGAATTGTTAAGGCAAAACTCAATTGTTTCCGAAGTTGAGATCGGATAAAGAGGAACATCTACTCCGCCCAAACCTAGTATTGCCATATCAGAATAAACCCATTCGGGACGGTTTTCCGCGATGATGGCAACTTTATCGTTACGTTTAACTCCCAATGAGGCAAGCCCTAAAGCAAAATTCTCTGTATCTCTATAAAGCTCATCATAGCCGATCTCTTTCCATTGATCGCCGGCTTTATACTTCAACACAGCCAGATCTTTTCCCTTTGCAAAATCCTTTGTTATAATTTGAAAAAGTTGTGGAATGGTCTTGAAATCTTTATAGATCGCCATACAATTTTCCCTCTAAGTTTTAGTTCAAGATAAGGTGGCTGAGTAAAAGATGCAAATGGAAAGTGGGAGAGAAAAAGTACTAACATTTCAGCTTTACGCTGCTTTCATTTTCTTTCGGAGAGTTAAAGGAAGGTCAATTCTAACAAACATTTTATCGGGATAGAAATAATTCTCACCTGATTCATCTATTACGTTAAGTAACCCTAACTTTTCTGATTCAGAATCTATCTTAACCTTATAAATTTTCCATTTTTCAAGAGATGCTTTATAATTAGAGTTATCAACACAAACGAAATAATTTCTAGTCATTTTAGTATTCCCTTAACACCTTAAAAAATTATTTCGCCCAAATTTCTCCATCCACAACCGGAGTAACACAGACAAGCGGTTTCTCCGGGACATTAAATTTTTCAAATATCTCTTCGAACAATTTATATTGCAGACCTTGCGATTCAATCTTAGAAAATTTTTTATACGACATGAACTCGCCCCGTTTATTTTGAGGCGCATCAAAATGATATGCGCTTGTAAAATCTTCTTTAGCGTGTTCTTTTAAATAGTTGATCTTCTCTTCATCGCTTCCTTTCTGCTGATATGCCTTGCATTTATAAGCGGTGATGATATTCTTATCAATGATCAGGTAAATATTTAGAATTGTTTCCGGCAAATTATTTCCTTTCTATGTTGTGTTTATTCTTCAACGCAAAATAAAATAAGAATGATGCGAATATGAATGCAAGTTTGCACAACAAACTTTCGACCGCAGTTATAAATGCCGGAATTGCTATAGCAAGAATCATTGAGGGAACAAATGTGAAAAGAAATCCAAACAGAAATGTTCTTGTAAGAGATTTCTGAAGCGGGTCTGTTTCCGCTCCCCATTTTTTATTCAGTATGATATTTGAAAAGATAATCGGCAGGTAATAAATTATTCCGTACAACTCGCCGAGAGGATAATGATATGAAGCATATAAAACCGTACACTTTGTAACGGCAAATTGACTGAGCACAAACAGATAATAAACGATGAAAAAAAGTGCTGGAATAAAAACAAGTTTGCTGAAATGCGATTCTCTTGCTGAAAACTTTAGGACAGTGTATAAACTGAGAGGCGGTAAAAGAGTTATATCTAGAAATGCAAGATAGATAAAGATTTGTTTTTGTAAACCAACATTGCAAATTAAAAACTCAATAAATTGATAGCCGAGCAGAAGAGTCACTATTCCTATTACGAGTTTGTTTATTGAATTCTTTTCAGAAAAAATTAGAAGGTTGATAACATAAATAATTTCAATACATGCAATCAGAAGCGACATTATTCCATCTAATTTATTCATCTCTTACTCACACAGTTAATGAGAATATTTCATTTGTGATGCTTAAACCAATCGGTATAGAGTTCCGGTCTTCTGTCTCTAAAAAATAATCTCTTCGCGTGAGAGGTTTTACATTTATCCAAATCAATATCACAATACAAGATTTCTTCGGTTCCTAATCCGGCACGAGTAATAACTTCGCCTTCAGGATTACAAACAAAAGATTCGCCGGAAAAAGTTAAACATTCTTCTTGTCCTACTCTATTACACAGAGCAGTAAAATATCCATTCTGAAATGCGGCTACTCTCATCTCCGCCTCATACAATCCTTCCGGCCATTCGCCAACAGCCCCTGCTTGAGGAATAAAAACGATCTCGGCGCCATTAATTGCCAGTTCACGCATATATTCCGGGTAATGTCTGTCGTAACAGATAGCCACACCAATTTTCCCAAATTTAGTTTCATAAACTGGAGCGCCATTGTTACCGGGAGTATAAAAATCTTTTTCGTGAAAGCATGCATAATCGGTAATATGAATCATTCTTGTTGTGCCAAGAATTTTTCCATCTGCATCAATAACTGGAGATGAATCGTATGTACCATCTTTATCTTTTTCATAAAGATTTAGAATGATAACAACATTCAACTCTTTTGCTAATTGAGAAAAAATATCTGTCGTGGGACCAGGAATTGATTCGGCAATTTCTAATGGTTTTGCTGATGACGGTTTCTGCGGGAAGAATGGAATAAATGCTAATTCCGAAAATGAAATTATCTTGGAACCTGATAAAGCGGCAGTTCTTACGGCATCAACTCCTTTTTGAATATTCTGTTCTTTACTGCTTGACGATTTTTGTTGAACTAAGGCAATTTTCATTAAACACTGTCCCGTATAAAATTTAAATAGCTAATCATATTTTTAATATTTCAATGGCTTGGTCCTGCCGCTCTGATATTCTACAAGCGCTCCTTTAGCTAGTAATTCCAATCCTTTATGTGATACAAGAAATGATTCTTTCCACTTTTTCTCATCGGATATTTCTTCAAGAATAACAGCAGCTATTGAATCTTGTTCGGTTCTCGACAACTGTGAAATTTCTTCTACTGCCTTTTCCAATAACTGGGTCATATTTGTTCCCTATTGTTTGTAAATAAGTTAACTGATACATAAACAAACTGCAATATCAGTTTGGAATTACAATTAAGCGAATTAATACGAAAAATATGTTTAACAATTCTTACTATTTCTTCAGTCCACTGATTTCAATGATTTCGATTATTGTGCCCCACATATGGAAACTTGCCATATCTTTTTTCTCAATATACTTGAATTGAATCCGCTTTCCATCAACTTGATATTCTTTGGAAAGATTTAATGGATCAAGATTTTTTTTGTCATCGGTAACAATTCCGTAAAAACCACCTTCGAGGGCGATATATTTTACTGTACCTGTAGTATAGTCCGATTCGGTATAAGAACAATGAATCATACCGAAAAACAGAAACTGAATTAAACTTATTTTAACAAATGTTTTCATCGGTCTATTCCTTAAAAATAAAAGAGAGTGTCTCAAAAGTCTTTGTGAATCTTTGTGTTCTTAGTGACTTAGTGGTGAAAATAATGCCACTAAGCAATAGCAAAAAATATTTACTTTTAAGAAACTCTCTTCAGATTAATTATTTTCTTAATCCAATCATTTTTTCGGGACGAACAACTTCATCAAATTTTTCTGATGTAAGAAGTCCAAGTTCCATTGCGGCTTCTTTAAGAGTTTTATTCTCTTTGTGAGCTTTCTTTGCAACTTTTGCTGCGTTATCATATCCAATAACAGGATTAAGCGAAGTAACAAGCATCAAAGAGTTTTCAAGATGTTTTTTGATGTTCGCTTCGTTTGCAGTAATTCCCTCAACACAATGTTCGCTGAAACTCTCGCAAGCATCTGCCAACAACTTAATTGATTGAAGAACATTGAAAGCAATAACAGGCATGAAAACATTTAATTCAAAATTTCCGCTTGAGCCGGCAATATTAATTGTAACGTCATTACCATAAACTTGGGCACATACCATCGTCATCGCTTCCGACTGTGTTGGATTTACTTTACCAGGCATTATCGAACTTCCAGGTTCATTTTCAGGTAAAGAGATTTCACCAATCCCACAACGTGGACCGGAGCCGAGCCAGCGTATATCATTTGATATTTTTAACAACGAGGTACCAAGAGTTTTTAGAACACCGCTCATTTCTACCAGCGCATCTTTTGCCGCCATTGCTTCATATTTGTTCGGCGCGGTTTTAAATGGTTTGCCGGTCAATTTCGAAATTGTATCCGCTACTTTTACTGCATAATCCGGATGAGCATTTAGACCTGTTCCAACTGCAGTTCCGCCAAGCGGAATTTCATATAATCGTTTTAATGAATCACTAATGCGCGCTAACCCGTTCGTCAACTGCATTGCATATCCGCTGAATTCATCACCAAGAGTTAGAGGAGTTGCATCCATCAAATGCGTGCGACCGATTTTAATAATGTCTTTAAACTCTTTTGCTTTTGCATCTAATGAATTTCTCAATTTAGTAGCCATAGGAATTAAACGGCGGTGAATTTCTTCCACTGCAGCAACATGAATTGAGGTTGGGAAAGCATCGTTTGTAGATTGTGCTTTGTTAACGTCATCGTTCGGGTGGATCGGTTTTTTGCTTCCCATTACACCGCCTGCCATTTCAATTGCGCGGTTAGAGATAACTTCATTCGCGTTCATGTTAGTTTGAGTTCCACTGCCCGTCTGCCAAACCACAAGTGGAAAATGATCATTTAATTTTCCTTCAATTACTTCATCGGCAGCTTTAAGAATCAAATCCAATTTTTCTTTTGGTAAACTTCCTAATTCATAGTTTGTAAGAGCAGCAGCTTTCTTTACAATTCCAAGTGCGCGTATCAATTCGGAAGGAAATCTTTCGCCGCCGATTTTAAAATTCATTAACGATCTTGCTGTTTGCGCACCGTAATACTTATCTACCGGCACTTTCATTTCTCCCATTGTGTCAGTTTCAATTCTAAATTCCATTGTTTACTCCAGATTATTTTATTTGCATGAGCAAATTAGTTGAATGGGTTTTTATTTGCAATCCGGTTGGTAGATATTGGATACAAGGTGCATGATATTTGATTCTGGATGTTAGATTGAGAATTGTAATTAGTTAATTTCAATTCCTTCTTTTTTAACAATTCCAATTAATGGAGAGTAATCGTCTTCTAAAAAGCGCTTTAAGCCAATTGCCACAGGTTCAATTTTAAAACCAGAAATTTTTGTCATATGCCAGATCTTAGAAATATATTTCATCTTATCATCATCAAAAAGTTTCGATACAAGCATAACATCAATATCACTATCAGGACGAGCGATTCCTTCTGCATGGCTTCCAAAAACAAACGCTTTGTCTATGGTAATACCATCTTTATTCAGTTCATTAATATAGTTTTTAACCAAATCTATAACTTCTGTAAGAGCCATTCCATTATTTCCTTTGACATTTTTATGTATTGATCCGCTGTTTCTTTGGAAGGTTGAGGAAAATCATAATCCGGATATCTTCCTTCAATGTTGTACACCATGATCTTTGGCAAAAAATCGTAGTATAATTCTGGCAGACTAAGATTTGTTTTGGAATAGAGGTATTCAAGATTATGCACTTTAGGAGCGAAATCTTTCTGAGACAAAATGCGCCTTTAACAATTTTTCGATTGTTAAATGGCAGAAGAATAAACATTCGCGATATTTTCCTTTTTCAAAAAGAATTTCTGCCGTCTCCAAATTATCGAGTGCAGTCGTTCTCCAGTACACTATTTGTTTCTTTTCATCAAACATATTTACTCTTCCACAAAACTTTCAACTCTTCGTGCACCAACATAACGCTTTTTGTAATAAGTGTCATCAATTGATGAGACTGTAACGCCAAGAGAGCGGCTTGCGTGAACAAACTGATTCTCGCCAAGATAAATTCCAACATGACCTGGATTAGATGCACGGCGTGTATTGAAAAATACAAGATCGCCGAATTGTAGTTCTTCTTTTGAAATTTTTTCTCCAACAACATATTGTTCTCTGGCAGAACGCGGAAGATCAATTGAAAGTGAGCTTTGAAATACCTGTAACGTAAAGGCGGAACAGTCTATTCCATTTTGTGTACTACCGCCATATTTGTAAGGAGTATCTAAAAATTTTATCACTTCTAATAAAATTTTTTCGCGCGGAGTAAGAGCAACATTAAATTCTTTCAGCTTTTCAATATTAAACGCGAATTTAGATTTATCAACGGGGCTTTCTGTCGGCGGCGGTTCATCGAACTCTTCATCGGCGGCGGATGAATCTGCCGGATTATTAAAAATTATTCTTTCATTTTTTACGTTAGATTTTTTTACGCTGTCTTTAGAAAGAGTTTTTACCGCTGCTGCCGGTTTTTCTTTTTTCCCATTATTTTTTTTATAACGCTGAGCGTTGGACGATGCGGAACAACTCACAAAAATTGCAAGAACAAGAAGTCCCAGTAGAAAAGTTCTAGTCAAATATATTAGCCTCATTTGTATGGCGGTCAGCCTAAGTATGATCTTAAATTTTTACTACGGGATGCGTGGCGTAATCTTTTAATAGCTTTCTCTTTTATTTGTCGTACGCGTTCACGTGTAAGGTTAAATCTTTCACCAATCTCTTCGAGCGTGAGTGAATGTTCTTCATTCAATCCAAAATAGAGTTTTATCACTTCCGCCTCTCTTTCGGATAAAGTTGATAATGCCCTTTCAATTTCTCTTCTGAGCGATTCAGACATCAGAGTATGATCGGGAGAAGGTTGTTCATCATTTTCAAGAATATCAAGCAGACGGTTTTCTTCACCCTGCGCAAATGGTGCATCCATAGAAATAGCGCGCCCGGAAATTTTTAGAGTATCTGAAACTTCACTAATGTCCATATCAAGTTCCTGGGCAAGTTCATGAGCACTTGGTTCACGCTCATATTCCTGCTCAAGATTACTATATGCTTTTCCAATTTTATTTAGAGCACCTACTCTGTTCAAGGGAAGGCGGACAATTCTTGATTGTTCCGCGAGAGCTTGAAGAATTGATTGACGAATCCACCATACAGCATAAGAAATAAATTTAAAACCGCGTGTTTCATCAAATCTTCTTGCGGCTTTAATCAATCCAAGGTTTCCTTCATTAATTAGATCGCCAAGCGTCAATCCTTGATTCTGATATTGTTTAGCGACAGAAACAACAAAGCGCAAATTTGCTTTAACCAATTTTTCCAGTGCACGTTGATCATTTTTTTTGATTCGAATAGCAAGTTCAATTTCTTCATCCGGCGTAAGAAGATCAACTTTTCCGATCTCTTGAAGGTATTTATCTAATGATTGACTTTCTCGGTTGGTAAACTGTTTGGTGATTTTCAAAACTACTTCTCCTACATGGATTGAACATTAATAGAATCGACAATCCCAACAATTGAAGCGTCAACAGGTGCCATATCAACATCAAGCGGAATTACAGCTTCGCTTGCAGTAACATAAAAAATAATTTCTCCCGGTCCTGCACCTACGGTATCAAGCGCTACAATCGGTCCGCCAAGGTTTTTATACTCAGCATTTATCGGCTGAACAAATAGCATTTTGTAACCGGCGAGCGTCTCATATTTTCTTGTCGCCCATATTGTTCCTATAACTCTGCCAAGATACATTATACTTCAACCGCTTCTTTATTTTTTTCTTTCACGGAGATATCGAGCTTATCAACAATTGCCATAATAACGGCATCAATAGGTTTATTTTTCGTAAAAGCAGTTTGACGGGCTGAGCTTCCCTGCGCCACCAGAACAACTTCGCCAACACCGGCTCCAACAGAATCAACAGCTATAACGGTTGCTTCTTTCGGTTTGTATTCAAGATCGAGGTGACGAACAATTAAAAATTTTGCGCCGACAAGATTTTCATCCTTTCTTGTTGACCAAACTGTGCCGATAACTTTTCCCAGTATCAATTCATCCTCTCAATTCTTTTATATAAAATATTTTTTGAGTTTCAATCTCTCTCTATTTCTTTAAGAGAGCTTTAAGTGTAACTTTTTTCCAAATGAACAAAAATAGCCGTATGTGCGGTCGCAACTTTATTAAAAAAATCTGTAATGGTCAAACTGTAACAAGAATGAATTCCAAGAACTTTAGCGTATCTCTATCATGTTCTTCACTCATTTAAAAAACTCGTTCCTTGCAGATCGTTATTGATCTTGAAGAAGTGTGCGGCAGTTTGAGCTACATCGGCAAAAGTTTTACGAATGCCAAGATTCTTACCGGTTATATTTTTTTTATAATAGAGAAGCGGCACATATTCGCGCGTATGGTCTGTGCTGATATCGGTTGCATCGTTACCATGATCGGCTGTAAGAATCAATCGGTCTGTTTCATCTAATGAATTCAGTATCTCGGGCAGTCTTTCATCAAATTCTTGAAGTGCTTTGTGAAATCCTTCGGGATCATTTCTATGCCCGAAATAAACATCGAAATCAACCAGATTAGTAAAGATAAGTGAACCTCTAACACTTTTTGCGACTTCGATAATTTTGTTAATTCCCTCTTGATTGGATTTTGTCTTGAGCTGATGTTTAATGCCCTTGTAGTTGAAGAGGTCGTTCACTTTTCCAATTGCATATGTTTCTATTCCATTGTTCAAACAGTAATCAAGAATTGTCGGTTCGGGAGGATCTAAAGAAAAATCCTTTCTATTTGTCGTACGTTTAAAATTTCCTTCTGACCCAATAAATGGACGTGCAATAACTCTTCCGCAAGAATCTTTTCCTACTAAAACTTTTTCGCGGGTAATCGAACATATTTCATACAATCGTTTTAAAGGAATAATATCTTCGTGTGCTGCAATTTGAAATACAGAGTCTGCCGAAGTATAAACAATTGGAAATCCAGTCCTTACATGTTCGGCACCAAGGTCTTTAATAATTTCAGTTCCGGAGGCAGCATAATTTCCAAGAATTCCCTTGATGCCGGTTTCTTTCAAGAATTTTTCGACCAACTCTTTCGGAAATCCATTAGGATAGAAAGGAAATTCAATTTCAACTTTTAATCCGCCAAGTTCCCAGTGTCCGGTTGTAGAATCTTTACCAGAAGATATTTCGGCAAGCTTACCAAAAGAAGCAAGCGGCAAAATTTGCGGCGAAATTCCTTTAATTAGTTTGATATTGCCCAGTCCAAATTTTTCTAAGTTCGACAAATTTAAACCGCCAAGTCGCTCTGCCATATTTCCGAGAGTATCACTCCCTTCATCGGAATAATTTTTTGCATCGGGCAATTCACCAATCCCGACTCCATCGAGTACGACGATAAAAAAATTGTTCAAAGATTTATCCGTGTGTTAGCTGATGCTTTTAACAGAGTTCCCGCCTTTCTCAATTGCTTTTTTTAAAGCGAGCTCTGCGTTAGTTAAAATTTCTTGAACATCGGTTTTATTTGTGGTTGTAGCTACACCAATTGAAACCGTAAAGGTTGTTTGTTTCGATGCAACTGCAATTGCTTTGCGTGCAATTTTAATTCTTAATTTTTCTGCCCATAGAAAAACATCTTTTGGAGACATGTTGAAAAAATAAACCGCAAAAACTTTTTCACTAATTCGCCCAAGTAAATTCAGCGGAGTCATTTCATCTTTTATCATTTGCCCGACTGTCCGCAGAACTTTAGGAAACGGATCTCCTTCAAAAAGAGATTCTTGTTCCAAGAATTCATCAATTTTAATTACTGCTATCGCACCTTGAATTCCGATCTCTTTACTGCGTACAAGGTCAATTGTAAAACGCTCGATAAATGAATCATAGTTTAGTGTTTTAGTCTCAATATCAACAGAGAGCAATCCTTTTAAAATATTTATTGTTGAGTAGGAATGAAGAATGAAAGCAAATATTTTGGTAGCGTTTTTAATGTATGAAACTTCGTTGTTTGAATAAACATTTTTCTTCAGACTTTCAAAACAAAGAACACCGTAATTATGTTCATCATAAACAAGCGGTATAGCAAGAAATGAACCGTCAAAACTTACATCTTCAGTTTTTGCAAAGCGAGGTATATCCGATGAAGATGTATCGTCAATCTTCACCGGAGTAGCGCTCAATATTGCTCTTCCAACTAATGTTCCGTTTAAGTCTATCTCCAAGTTTTCACCAACATATTTTAGAGAAGTCTTGTTTATGATCTTTGTAGTTTTAAATTTTTGTTCCGCAGGAGAATATGAAACCAATGTAAAAGAATCCCAATCCAACAACCCTTGCATTGATGATTCGATAATTTGATGGACGTCGGCTTCCGATTCAAATTTTTTATCCGCACCTAAAATACTTAGAAGCGTTTTTAAACGCTGATCTGCTTGCGACTCGGCAAATTTTTCTTCGAACAATGAAATGATAATTGAAATAACCCGGACAATTCTTCCGAGGGAATAGACTTGTTCAATACCGAAAGCATCGTTCACTTTTGAATCTAAAACGAGAATTCCGGTCAAATGTTTTCCATAAAACAAAGGAACACCTACAAAACTTTTGATCCCTTGAGGAACACCGTAATAGCGGATGACATCAATCTCGGCGTTTGAAGAGATATCGGTCAGAAGTTCCGGCTCTTCTTTTTGAACAATCTTACCAAGAATATCATCTTCGAGATCAAACTTCTGCTGTTTGATTTGAGATGAACTTGTTACATAACGTTCAAGCGTCAATCGTTTTCTGTTCTTATTGTACCAGAAGAAAGCAGCAGTGTGTGCTATATATGAATCTTTAACAACACTAAGAATTTTTTCAAGGACAAAACCAAATTGCTCATCGTGATTAACATCTTCAGGTAATTCTTCAAGAGCAATTTTATCATAATTTGTTTTAAAATCCGGCGGCTTGAAAAAATCTTGTTTACCGCGGCTGAATGTACTTCCAAAATTTTCAGCAGTAATTATCTCGATATTCTTTGTCGGTGAAATTATTTTAAAATCTTCACCTGTATCAGTTTCATAAGTGTCTTTTTCAATTTTCTCTTCATCTTCAAAAAGATCGGGCTCGTATGTTTGATCAAACGATTCGCCACGCATTGAATCGCGCAGAAAAATTATAAATCCGGCATATATTAAAAGGACTACACCGGAAATAATCCGCACGAAAGTATCTTCTGTAAAAAATGGAATGGTAATGAGAATGGGAATAAACAAGAAAATGAAGATTCTCTTTTTAATTTTTTCTTTGATTCCCATCGTCCTTCTTAGAAATTATGTAGAAATATTTGGTTAGAAGCTGTAAAAGTATCAACTCCCAATTCAATAATAAGAAAGATTTAAGATATTTTCATATAAGGAAGAGCGTAGAGAGATGTTTTACTATCTCTTTTTTGCCGGTTCCTTTTATAGCCGAATAGAAAAGCATGTTCTCACCCGGTATAATTTCGGGAAAAAATTGCACTACACGCTTTTTGGCAGAAGCCAACTCGGCTTGTTTCAACTTGTCGGACTTGTTCATTAGTAGGAAATAAGGAATGTCTTTGGTTCGGAGGAAGTTATTAAGCTCAATATCAAGTTGCATTGGATCATGTCTGCTATCAATAATGTGAATTGCGAGTTTAATATTGCTGTTCATCGAAAAATATTTTTCGAGTAGGTGCTGCCAGGCATCGCGTTCGCTCTTTGAAACTTTTGCATAACCAAATCCGGGTAGATCAACAATAAAGAATTTTTTTTCAACGAGATAGTAATTTATAGAACGGGTTTTCCCCGGCGATGACGAGGTCTTTGCCATTTTTGTGTTGAAGATTGAATTTATGAATGAAGATTTTCCAACATTTGAACGCCCGCATAGGACAACCGTTGGTAAATTTTCCTTTGGTAATTCGCTGAGATTGTAAACGGGTTTGATGAATTCAATTTTTTTCATAAAAATAAAAAAGAGTAACCGAAACCGATTACTCTTTTCAAATTAATCTATAATCCTAAAATTAACTGCCTTTTTTCTGCGGAGTCTTTGTAGTCTTTGTGATCTTTTCTTTTGTAATTTTTTCTTTTGGTGATTTTTCTTTTTTCGGTTTTGGAACAGCCGCTTTCTTAGCTGCCTTTTCCTTTTTCTCTTTCTTTTCTTCTGCTTTAATCTCTTCTGCAGTTTCAGTTGGTTTTTCTTCGCCCTTTGTTTTCTTAGGAGCTTTAGGTTTAATTACACCACTGTAATCAACCAACTCGATTATTGCCATGTGAGCGCCGTCGCCTTTTCTCTGTCCAAGATGAACAACACGAGTGTAGCCGCCTGGTCTATCACCGACTTTTGTTACAATATCGCTGAACAGTTCGGAAAGAACCGCTCTATCATTAATTTTCTCTGCAATTAATCTTCTCGCATGAACGGAATCAGTTTTTGCTCTTGTAATGATCGGCTCAACAAATCTACGCAACTCTTTGGCTTTTGCTGCGGTTGTTTTAATTTTTTTATGCTGAAGTAAAGATGTTGCCAACAATTTTAATGTAGCTAATCTGTGACTTGCAGTTCTTCCTAATTTTCTTCCTCTTACGCCATGTCTCATTCTTCAACCTTATGGAATACTAATTGTTTTCTGGTTTATCTTTTATGTATTTATCAACGTCCATACCGAACTCGAGTCCGTGATTATCAACGATCTCAATCAATTCGGCTAAAGATTTTCTTCCGAAGTTTCTGAACTTCAGCATTTCGCTTTCATCTTTCCTAACAAGATCAGATAAATTTTTAATGTTTGCGGCTTTCAAGCAGTTATGAGAACGAACACTCAATTCGAGATCATCAACACTTGTCAATAAAATCTTTTTGATTCTCTCTGCTTCAACATCTTTTTCATTTTCAACTTTTTCTTCTTCGGGTTCCGCATCAAAGTTGATGAACATCTGGATGTGATCTTTCAAAATTTTTGCAGAACTTGAAAGAGCTTCTTCGGGAGTTATAGAACCATCAGTTTGAATTTCGAACGAAAGTTTTTCAAAATCATTCTTTTCGCCTATACGAACGTTTTCTACATCGTAGCGGCAATTGACAATCGGTGTATAAATCGAATCAATAGGAATGGTTCCAATAGTCATTTCAAGAATTTTCTGCTCTAATGAAGGGACATATCCTTTGCCAATTCCAAACCGTAATTCCATGTTCAACTTTGCATCAGAATTCAATCTTGCAATATGAAGATCCGGATTTAAGATTTCTATATCCGGGCAATATTTTTGGATATCGCCGGCTTTAAATTCTTTTGAACCGCTGAGAGAAATTTCGCAGCCGGTAGTTTTCTTGTTCACAATTCTCATTCTAACTTGTTTCAAGTTAAGAATAAGTTCGGTAACGTCTTCAACCACACCTGGTATGGTAGAAAATTCATGAAGAACGCCTTCAATTTTAACAGCATTAATTGCAGCACCGGTTAAGGATGACAATAATACTCTTCTAAGGGCATTGCCCAGTGTAACGCCAAAACCTCTTTCGAGAGGTTGAACTATAAATCTTCCAAAATTCTCTTTAGATGATGATTCATCGAGAACAACGCCATCTGGCATTTTTATAAATGGATAGCTCATTTAGTATCCTCTTTAATTTTTATTAATTACTTAGAATACAACTCAACAATTAATTGTTCGTTAGCATTCAATGGAATGTCTTCTCTTTCCGGAACATTTAAGAAAGTGCCGGATAAAGTTGCTTTATCTACAGACAACCAATTGTAAACGTTGTCTTTTGTTCTTCTTAAGGAATTATGAATTGCATCCAGCTTTTTACTCTTATCGCGTACAGAAATTAAATCTCCGGGTGCGAGAGTATAAGATGGAATGTCAACAGTCTTTCCGTTTACCCAGAAATGTCCATGAAGAACTAATTGACGAGCTGATTTTCTAGAGGGCGCAAATCCAAGACGAAATACAACATTGTCCAATCTTCTTTCAAGTAGCTTAATCAAGTTACCGCCGGTAATACCTTTCTGGCGGTTAGCTGTTTCAAAAATATTATGGAACTGAGTTTCCATTAATCCGTAAATTCTCTTAACCTTTTGTTTTTCTCTTAGCTGTACGCCGTACTCAGAAAATTTTGCTCTGCGAGTTAAACCATGTTGACCCGGAGCGTAATTTTTTTGTTCGAGCGGACATTTTTCCGATAAACATTTAGTTCCTTTTAAAAATAACTTCTGTTTTTCCCTTCTGCATAATTTGCAACTGGGACCGGTGTATCTTGCCATCTAAAGTTTCTCCTATTAAACTCTTCTTCGTTTTGGTGGTCGGCATCCGTTATGCGGTATTGGAGTCTGATCTTTAATTGAAAGAATATCCAATCCTGCAGTACTCAATGCTCTAATTGCTGCTTCTCGTCCGGATCCGGGTCCTTTTACGAACACATCAACTTTTCTCAATCCTAAATCGTGCGCTTCTTTAGCAGCAGCTTCTGCTGTAACCTGAGCAGCAAACGGAGTATTTTTTCTTGAACCTTTGAAACCGTTTTTACCGGCTGAGGACCAAGAAATTGTATTTCCGTAAATATCAGTTAGCGTAACCAACACGTTATTGAATGAGGCTTTAATATGAGCCACGCCAACAGCATCAACGTGAACTTTCTTTTTAGTCTTTTTTACAACTTTTGCCAATTTTACTCCTCAAAAAAAATTATTAATTACTTCTTAGCCGGAGTTTTCTTTTTACCGGCAACAGTTCTACGTTTACCTTTACGAGTTCTAGAATTTGTTCTAGTACGTTGACCGCGAACAGGCAAGCCTCTTCTGTGACGAATACCACGATAAGAACCAATATCCATTAATCTCTTAATGTTTTGTTGGACTTCGCTTCTAAGCGCACCTTCAACCCTATACTCAGAAGTCATTACAGAACGGATTTTTGCAATTTCTTCTTCGGTCAGATCAGAAACTTTTTTATCGGGATTTACACCGGCTTTGGTAAGAATCTCCATAGAAGATTTATCACCGATGCCAAAAATGTAGGTCAACCCGATGTAAGCTTTTTTATTTTTTGGTAAATCAACACCAGCTAAACGAGCCAAATCTATAACCTCCTAAGTTTAACCTTGTCTTTGTTTGTGTTTAGGGTTTTTGCAGATCACTCTTACAACCCCTTTTCTTTTAATGATCTTACAGTTCTCACAAATCTTGCGAACAGATGAGCGGACCTTCATTTTATTTCTTCTCCGTTATTTATATCTGTATGTAATTCTACCTTTATTCAAATCGTACGGCGAAAGTTCTATTGCTACTTTATCGCCAACCAAAATTTTTATGAAGTGCATTCTCATTTTACCGGATATATGTGCTAAAATTTCATGACCGTTATCAAGACGGACTTTAAAATGTGCATTTGGCAATGTGTCGGTTACAACTCCGTCAACTTTTATCGGTCCTTGTTTCGCCATCTATCTCTATTCACACTTCGTTAAAATTTCTGGTTTACCATCAATAATTGAAATTGTATGTTCAAAATGTGCCGAAGGTTTCCCGTCTGCTGTTAATACAGTCCATCCATCTTCAGCAACAACAACTTTATAAGAGCCCATGTTAACCATCGGTTCCAAAGCTAATGTCATTCCGTTTTTAAGAACAGCCCCGCTTCCTTTTTTTCCATAGTTTGGAATTTGAGGATCTTCATGAAGATGTTTTCCAACTCCATGCCCGCATAAATCCCGCACAACCGAAAATCCGTTTTTCTCAACATAAGTTTGAATTGCGTTTGCAATATCGCCAATTCGATTTTTTTCTACAGCCTGATCAATACCGAGATACAAAGATTTCTCAGTTATATCCATCAGTTTCTGTTTTTCGTCGGAAATTTTCCCAACTGCTATCGAAAGAGCCGCGTCTCCAAAATATCCATTTTTTTCGACACCAATATCAATAGATAAAATTTCGCCTTCTTCCAAAACTCTGTTGCCGGGAATACCGTGAACAACTTCATTATCAATTGAAGAACAAATTGAGCCTGGAAAATCGAGCGAGCCCGCTTGCGAATAACCTTTGAATGCGGGACGAGCGTTATTGCTTAAAATATAATCTTCGGCAATTTTATCCAGTTCCTGTGTCGTTACGCCAATTCTGACGTTACGCTTCACTAATTGTAATGTCTCTGCTACTATTTTGCAGCTTTCACGAATGTAATCTATTTCGCGTTTGTTTTTTATTAATATCACTATCTAATCTAGAATCTTCTTCCTTTTAGTTTTCCGGATTTCATGAATCCATCGTAATGCCTCATCAGTAGATGAGATTCAACTTGCTGTAAAGTATCTAATGCAACGCCTACAATAATTAATAGACTTGTACCACCAAAGAAAGATCCAAAGCTTTGTGAAACTCCGAACCTCATAATAAATGTTGGTAATATTGCAATGATAGCTAAAAATACTGAGCCTGGTAATGTAATCTTGGTTAAAATATTATCAACAAAATCTGCGGTTTGTTTACCGGGACGAATACCTGGAATAAAGCCGCCCTGCTTCTTCATATTTTCTGCAACATCTTGCGGATTGAATGCAATTGCTGTGTAGAAATAAGTAAAGAAGATGATCATCAAAGCATAAAAGAACGAGTACGTTAAACTTCTTGGTGTAAAATATTGAGCAACAGATGCAATGAATTCATTATTCGGGAAAAACGAGAACAATGTTGCCGGTATAAACATAATTGATTGAGCAAATATAATCGGCATAACTCCGGCAGTATTAACTTTTAAAGGAATGTATTGAGTAACTCCGCCGTAAACTTTTCTGCCAACAACTCTTTTTGCATATTGAACCGGAATTCTCCTTGTTCCTTGCGTAACAAGAACAACCCCTGCAATAATTAAAACCATGAATGCAAGAATAACAACTTCAATAACAATATTGCGCTGACCGCTTGCAATTAATCTGTATTCATCAAGTAATGCAAAAGGAAAACGGTTGATGATGCCGATAAAAATTATGAGTGAAATACCGTTTCCAATTCCTTTTTCGGTAATTTGCTCGCCCATCCACATAATGAACATAGTTCCGGCAACAAGAATTACAACCGCTGATAAAGTCCAGAGAACGCCCCGTACAGCTTCTGGAACTATTGGTGCATTATTAGAATGAATGCTCAAAAGGTGAATTGTAACACCCCATGCCTGAAAAGCAGAAATTATAACCGTTCCATAACGTGTGAGTTGTGTTAATTTTTTTCTTCCCTCTTCACCCTCTCGCTGAAGCTTTTGAAAATACGGAATTACCGCACCGGCAATCTGTAAAATAATAGATGCCGATATATAAGGCATAATTCCAAGTGCGAGTACTGCCGCATTAGAAAATGCACCGCCAACAAATAAATCATATAGACCGAATAAATTATCGGTGGATTGATTTTTAGTTGCCTCATGCAGTAGCGAAGTATCAATGCCCGGCAGGGTGATGTGAGTTCCAATTCTTACAATTACGAGCAGAGCTAAAGTGTAAATTATTCTCTGGCGTAATTCATGAATCTTAAAAATATTCCGGAATGTTTCTTGAAATTTAGCCATTAGAATTTAATCTCTTTGATGGTTCCACCGACCGATTCAATTTTTTCTTTAGCCGTTGCGCTAAAATAATTCGCTTCGATATTTAATTTTGCTTTTAACTCACCCTGAGCAAGAATTTTATACGGAGCTGCTGCTTTGGAAATTGCACCGCTCTTGTATAAAGAAACAGCGTTTACTTCACCATCCTGAATTTTCTTCTCATCAACTAATCTCTGCAAAGTTGTAAGATTAATTACCTGATTAACAATTTTGAATGGGCTGTGAAATCCTCTCTTTGGAATTCTTCTTTGAAGCGGCATTTGACCACCCTCAAACCATGCAGGAAATTTAGCGCCTGCACGTGAACGTTGACCATTCTCTCCGCGTGTTGCTGTTCCGCCATGACCGGAACCTTCGCCGCGACCAATTCTTTTTACTTTTTTGTTCGAACCTTTTGCAGGTTTCAGATTACTTAGAATATTCATTTATCACCTTACGCTTCAATTTCTTCGACTTTTACAAGATGGTGTACTTTTTTAATCATTCCTCTAATTTGAGGCGTATCATTCTTTATTACAAAATGATTTGGTCTGGCAAGACCTAACGCTTCAATTGTTCTCTTTTGGGGAACGGGGCGATCTATAACACTTCCTGTTTGAATAATTTTTATTTTCTTTACCATCATAACCTCAAAATTACAGATTGAATAACTCAGTTACTTTTAATCCGCGTTTACGCGCCATAGTTCTTGCATCAACAAGATTTAACAACGCATCTAAAGTTGCTTTAACTTGATTATGCGGATTGCTTGAACCGAGTGACTTGGTCAGAATATCTTGAACTCCTGCAGCTTCGAGCACAGCACGAACTCCACCGCCAGCAATCAAACCGGTACCGGGTGTTGCCGGTTTCAATAAAACCGATCCGGCGCCAAACTTTCCAGTGATTGCATGAGGAATAGTTCCTTTGATGATTGAAACTCTATAAACGTTTTTCTTAGCGTCGTCTATGCCTTTCGAAATTGCATCGGTAACTTCGTTTGCTTTACCAAGACCAACACCAACGTGACCATTTGAATCTCCCACTACAACAATTGCATTAAAGCTGAATCTTCTACCACCTTTAACAACTTTAGCAACTCTGTTAATGTGAACAATTTTTTCTTTAAGATTCTCAAGACCCGATACTTTTTTGTACTTGAAATTCAATTTTAACTCCCTTGTTAACTAGCTTATATAATCTTTTTTGAATCGTCTAATTTTCTGGCTGCCGGGAGAGGAGTCGAACCTCTACAGACGCCTCCAAAGGGCGTTGTCCTGCCATTAGACGACCCGGCAATCCTTACAATTTCATGCCGCCTTCGCGGGCACCTTCTGCAACAGCTTGAACTCTGCCATGATAGCGATAACCGCTTCTATCAAACACGGCTGTTGTAATTCCCTTATCAATTGCTCTCTTTGCCAGCAATTTTCCAACTGCTTTACTTTTAGAAATTTTCCCTTTAGAGTCTTTCAATTCTTCAGCAAGTTCCTTTGCCAAAGAAGAAGCTTCAAGCAAAGTAGTTCCTTTCACATCATCAATTAATTGAGCATACATATTATTAGCGCTTCTAAAAATTGATAGACGCGGACGTTCAGCAGTGCCGGAAATCTTTCTACGAATTCTTGCTTTCTTTGTAGCTCTATGTGTAGTGTCTCTCAAAAACATTTTTCAATTTCTCCTATTACTTACCGGCTGTCTTGCCTGCTTTACGAACAATAACTTCGTTTGAGTATTTAATACCCTTGCCTTTATAAGGTTCTGGTTTTCTGAACGATCTGATCTTTGCTGCAATTAAGCCAACCAGTTCTTTATCATAACCCGAAATTTTTACTTGCGTTGGAGCCGGGACATCAATTTTTATTCCTGCCGGAGGCATAAATAAAATTGGGTGTGAGTAACCGATAGTGAATAAAACGGCTTCACCTTTTGCTTCTGCTTTGTAACCAACGCCAACAATGTCCAATGATTTTGAATATCCTACAGTAACACCTAAAACCATGTTATTGATCAAAGCGCGCGTTAATCCATGAAGCGCTCTGTTCTCTTTGAAATCGTTTGGTCTTGTAACAACAATTTCTTCTTTAGTAACATCAACTTTGATGTTTGGATGTATCTTCATTTCCAGTTCGCCGAGTTTGCCTTTAACTTTAATAGCATCACCGGTTTTGGTTATAGTTACATCTTTAATGGGAATTGGTTTTTTACCTATACGTGACAATTTCTTTTCCTCTTAAAATTTTTTTACCAAACGTGGCAGATAACTTCTCCGCCGACTGCCTCTCGTTTTGCTTGTTTATCTGATAACAAACCTTTCGGTGTAGAGAGAACTGCAATTCCAAGTCCGTTCAACACTCGCGGAAGTTTTTCTTTGCTTACATATCTTTTCAAGCCCGGTGTAGAAATTCTTCTGATACCGGTAATTGAAGGAGCGCCGTTAACATATTGAAGATGAACTCTTAGAACATTTTGTTTATCGTCTTCAACAACATTATAGTCTTTAATGAATTTATTATTTTTCAAAATTTCTGCTAAGCTGATCTTCATTTTTGAAGAAGGGATATCAACAAATTTCTTTTTTGCTTTAACAGCATTTCTAATTCGCGTTAAAAAATCCGCAATCGGATCGGTAGTATGCATTTACATTTCTCCTTCGGTTACCAACTTGCTTTTTTAAGACCAGGGATTAAACCGCGTAAAGCCATTTCGCGTAGAACTAAACGAGAGACACCAAATTTTCTGTAATACGCTCTCGGTCTTCCGGTCATTTTACATCTGTTATGTAAACGGGTGGGGGCAGAATTTCTTGGAAGAAGCTGTAAGCCCTCATAATCACCCTTCTCTTTCAATTCTTTTCTACGCGCCGCAAATTTATCTATAAGGGCTTTTCTTTTATCTTCGCGCGCGAGCAAACTTTTTCTTGCCATGTCTTCCCTTTAATTAATTTCTTTTTTTCTAAACGGCATACCGAAAGCTGCCAATAATTCAAGAGCTTCTTTATCTGTCTTTGCCGTTGTAACGAATGTTATATCCATTCCTAAAATCTTTGTTACCTTATCAACATTGATTTCCGGAAATATGATCTGTTCTTTTAATCCAAGTGTATAGTTGCCTCTTCCGTCAAAAGATTTATCCGGAATGCCTCTAAAATCGCGCACACGTGGCAAAGCAAGTGAAATAAAGCGGTCTAAAAATTCATACATCATTTCTCTTCTTAAGGTAACCTTAGCACCAATCTTCATACCCTCACGCAGCTTAAAGTTAGAGATAGCTTTCTTTGCAATTCTAACAGATGGCTTCTGACCGGAAATGGTTTCTAGATCGCGAACGGCTTCATCTAAAATTTTTGCATCGGAAGCAGCTTGACCAACACCCATATTTACAACAATTTTTTCGAGCTTGGGAACTTCCATTATGCTCTTATAAGCAAATTGTTCGCGTAACTTTGGAACAATCTCTTTCTGATATTTTTCTTTTAATCGAGCCGGAATTTTTGGTTGAATAACTTTGGCTGCTGGTTTTTTTTCTTCAACAACCTTAACCTTTTTCTCTTTAACTTCTTTCTGCTCTTTCTTTTCTTTTGGTTCTTTTGCCATCGTAATTACTTATCCTTAAAATTTATTCGCCACAGCGAATTTATTAAGCAATCATTTCACCGCTAGTTCTGCTAATTCTAACGCTTCTCTTCTTGCCTGTTTTTTCATCTATAATAAGTTTTGCACCAATTCTTGTTTTTTCATTCGTCTTTGGATCCAATATCATAACATTAGAAACATTAATTGGAGCTTCCTTTTCAGTAATTCCACCTTGAGGAGATTTCTGACTCGGTTTAGTGTGTCGTTTACGAAGATTAATACCTTCGACAATAACACGGTTCTTTACTGGAAATACTTTTAAGACTTTTCCAGTTTTGCCCTTACTATTTCCGGCTATAACTACTACTGAATCATTTTTTCTAATCTTCATTTTCTCTATCCTTATAATACTTCTGGAGCTAGCGAGATAATTTTCATGAATTTCTTATCTCTGAGTTCTCTTGCAACGGGACCGAATATACGGGTACCTTTAGGTTCGCCTTGAGCGTTTAAAAGAACCGCAGCATTTTCGTCGAAGCGAATATAAGAGCCGTCGTTTCTTCTAACTTCTTTTTTTGTTCTAACAACTACTGCACGGCTAACTTCGCCTTTCTTAACACCGCCGCCAGGAATTGCAGACTTTACGCTCACAACGATAACATCGCCAACACTCGCATAACGACGGTCGCTGCCGCCAAGTACACGAATGCATTGTACCTTTTTAGCGCCGGAATTATCCGCTACAATTAAATTAGTTTCTTCTTGTACCATTGTTTATCTGCTCCTCAAACTTTTATTACTTGGCTTTTTCAACAATTTGAACCAAGCGCCAATTTTTTCTTTTACTCAAAGGACGTGTTTCCATAATCTTTACGACATCACCAATCTTACATTCCTGTTTTTCGTCGTGAGCCATTAGTTTAGTGGTCTTTTTGAAATATTTTTTATAAATAGGATGAGCCACCTGTCTTTCTATGGCAACGATTATACTTTTCTGCATTTTGTTACTAACAACAGTACCGATCCTGGTTTTTCTTAAACTTCTTTTCTCCATAGGAACTCGAATACTCCTTATTTTTTTGCCTTTGAGTTTTTTGCTTCCTGCATTTCTCGCTCTTTAAGAATTGTTTTCATCTTGGCGATATCTTTTTTAACCGAATGCAGTTTAGCAGTATTTGTTAAGTTTTTTAATTCCTGCTGAAAATTTAAGTCCACAAGATTTTTTTGATCTTCAAAAATTCTTTTCTTGATCTCTTCTGTAGACATTTCTCTAATTTCAAAAATCTTCATTTTCGTTAAATCCTTTTATGCTTCTAAGTCCGGACGTTGACAAATTTTAGTTTTAATTGGCAGCTTGTGAGAAGCAATAGCCATCGCTTCATGAGCAGTTTTCTTATCTATACCGCCGATCTCAAACATGATTCTTCCGGGTTTAACAACGGCAACCCAAAATTCAGGAGCGCCTTTACCTTTACCCATTCTTGTTTCAAGAGGTTTTTTGGTGACCGGTTTATCAGGAAAAATTCTGATCCACATTTTTCCGTCTCTCTTCATATGACGGGAAAGAGCAACACGGCATGCTTCAATCTGTCTGCTTGTGATCCATGCTGGTTCCAATGCTTTCAAACCGTAATCGCCAAAGTTAACAAGATGACCGCGGGTTGCTTTACCGGCCCTTCTACCTCTATGTGCTTTACGAAACTTTACTCTTTTGGGCATTAACATGAAAAATATTCCTCAAACTTATTATTCGGTTGAACGTTTACCTAAAATTTCTCCGCGGCAGATCCAAACTTTAACTCCTAATGAACCGTAGATTGTCTGCGCAGTTGCCGTACCATAATTTATGTCGGCACGTATTGTATGTAAAGGAATTCTGCCTTCTTTGTATTGTTCTGTACGAGCCATTTCTGCACCGCCTAATCTACCGGCACACATAATTCTAATTCCTTCAGCACCCATTCTCATTGCTGTTGTAATTGATTGTTTCATAGCTCTTCTAAAGGATACTCTTCCTTCAAGTTGTCTTGCAATATTTTCTGCTACTAAATTTGCATCTAGTTCTGGTCTTTTAATTTCTGTGATCTGAATCTTAACTTCTTTATCGGTCAATTTTTTTAATTCTTCTTCAAGCTGGGCAATTTCTTTTCCGCTTTTACCAATAACAACACCGGGTCTGGATGTATGAATAGTAAGAACAATATTTTTAGAAGTTCTATCAATAACGATGGAAGAAATTCCAGCGTTTTGTAATCTTTTTCTTACATAGGTTCTAAGTTTCTTATCTTCAACAAGCTTAACAGCATAGCTTTTGTTTTCATACCAGTTCGATTCCCATCCTTTGATGATACCAACTCTAAAACCAATTGGATTAACCTTCTGACCCAAAACTTCCTCCTGAGATTACTTTTTTGTAGCTACAACAATAGTTACGTGATTAGATCTTTTTCTTATTTTATACGCCCGACCCATTGGTGCTGCCGAAATTCTTTTCAAGGTAGGACCTTGATTCACAAAAGCTTCTTTTACAAAAAAGTCAGAAACATCGTGCTTTGTGTTTTCGTCCTTGTTCATTAAATTTGATACAGCGGAACGTAAAACTTTAACCGCATCTTTGGAAGAATGCTTTGGCGAAAAATGAAGTATCTCGATAGCTTGTTCTACCGATTTACCTCTGATAAGATCAATTACTAATCTCATTTTTCGCGGTGATGTTCCAATGTATTTGTGAGTTGATTTAGCTTCCATCATTATTTTCCTAGAATCACTTTACTTTAGATGCTTTTTCAGCTTTAGTTCCCGGGTGACCTCTAAAAATTCTTGTCGGTGCAAACTCGCCGAGTTTATGACCAACCATATTTTCAGAAACATAAACGGGTATCATTTTATTGCCGTTATGTACAGCAATTGTGTGACCGACAAAGTCAGGAGTAATTGTACTTGTACGTGACCAAGTCTTAATTATTTTCTTCTGATTAGTATCGTTCAGTTTTTTTACTTTCTGCATTAACTTTAGGTCTATGAATGGACCTTTTTTAACTGATCTTGGCATATTCTACTCTGACCTATTTTTTTCTTTTAACTATGTATTTGTTCGAAAGATTTTTTCTCTTTCGTGTTTTTAATCCTTTTGCTTTTTGTCCCCAAGGAGAAACTGGATGACCGCCGCCGGATGTTTTACCTTCACCTCCGCCCATCGGGTGATCTACAGGATTCTTAGCAACACCACGGCTTGCAGGACGAATGCCAAGCCATCTGCTTCTACCTGCTTTACCAAGACTAATATTCTCATGATCAATATTTCCAACAACACCGTAAGTAGCCATACAATCAACAGAAACCATTCTTACTTCACCGGAAGGCATTTTAAGCTGAGCCATCTTTCCTTCACGCGCCATTAATTGAAGTGATGAACCAGCTGATCTTCCAAGCTGACCGCCTTTACCGGGTCTTAATTCCACGTTGTGAATAAAACTTCCAGGCGGAATTTCTTTTAACGGCATTGCGTTGCCAACTTTAATTTCCGAACCAGCGCCTGAAACAACCGAAGCACCTACTTTCAAACCATCTGGCGCAATGATGTATCTCTTTTCTCCATCTGCATAATTAAGAAGAGCAATTCTGGATGTTCTGTTCGGATCGTATTCAATTGAAAAAACTTTTGCCGGAATTCCATTTTTATCACGTTTGAAATCTACTATTCTATAACGTCTTTTATGCCCGCCGCCACGATGACGGGAAGTGATTCTTCCTTGATTATTTCTACCGCCGGATTTTTTAATTGCAGCAGTCAACGCTTTTTCAGGCGAAGTCTTTGTAATCTCTTCAAATGAAGAGATACTCATAAATCTCGTTCCGGGTGTATTTGGTTTTAATTTTCTAATTGCCATTTAATTCAGCTCCGAGTTTCGGTAATACTATGCTTGACCAAAAATATCTAATGTTTGACCTTCTTTTAAGGTAACTATTGCTTTTTTAAACTTTGGTGTTCTTCCTGTAAATCTACCCTTCTTAGTCAATTGAGTTTTTGCTTTTCCTTTATATCTAATCGTATTGACGGAAGATACATCTACATTAAATTTTGCTTTGAGAGCTTTAGCTATTTCGATCTTGTTTGCATCAACAGCTACAATAAAGCCGTACTTGCCAGCATGCTTTTCGCTAATGCCGCTCATCTTTTCTGTTATTAAAGGTCGTACTAGAACACTTTTCATTTTTAAACCGATTTAATTTATTGTGTTTTCTAAAAGAGTAACTGCACTTTTCTGTACTAATAAAACTTGATTGTTCAACAAATCGTATGCGGATGCTTTGTTGGCTTCTAATACATTTACTTTTGTAATATTTCGCCCGGATTTATAAATATTTTCTTGAGTACCATTTGTCAGAAGTAATGTTCTTTTGCCTTTTACTTTCAGCGCGTTCAACAAAGAAGCAAAGTCTTTAGTTTTTGGTCCATCAAAGTTAAAATCTTCAACAACCATTATTTGATTTGCTTTGGCTTTGTAAGAGAGAGCAGATTTTCTAGCAAGACTCAAAACTTTCTTGTTTAACTTCTGTTTGTAAGTATGCGGTTTAGGTCCGAATATTCTTCCGCCGCCAACCCAAATTGGAGAACGAGAGGTACCGGCACGAGCTCCACCGCGACCTTTTTGCTTCCAGGGTTTTTTACCGCCACCACTAACTTCACTCCTTTCTTTTGACTTGTGTGTGCCCTGACGTTGATTTGCCAGAAAAGCTTTTACCGCCAAATAAAGAACGTGATCATTCGGTTCGATTTCGAAAATTTCTTTTGAGAGTTCTACTGTCTCGCCAGATTTTGTGCCGTCCTGTTTATAAACTTCTAATTTCATTTTTATCAAACTTATTTTTTGTTGATAGCAACAATTGAATTAATAGAGCCTGGAACAGCTCCTTTAACCATAATTATATTTTTTTCAGCAATAATTTTTACAACTTTTAAATTTGGAGCAGTAACGTTGTCAAAGCCCATTCTTCCAGCCATACGTTGACCTTTGAATACTCTTGATGGATAAGAACTTGAGCCGATTGAACCGGGAGCTCTTAATCTATCGCTTTGACCGTGTGTTGTTCCTCCGACACCGCCAAAATTATGTCTTCTCATTACACCCTGAAAACCTTTTCCTTTGCTCTTTCCGGATACTTTTACTTTATCACCGACTTCGAAAATATCAGTTTTTAATTCATCGCCAATTTTATATTGCGACGCATCAAAATTTCTGAATTCTTTTACCGTTTGAGGAATTTTCAATCCGTGCTTTTTATAATAATCGAGTTGAGGTTTGCTTGTTCTCTTCTCTTTCTTTTCACCAAATCCAAGCTGAACAGCTTCGTAGCCATCTCTCTCTTTCGATTTGATTGCGTATACATTACACGGACCGACTTCTAAAACTGTAACCGGTACAATTTTACCGTCTTCCGAAAATATATTTGTCATTCCTAATTTTTTTGCTAACAAGCCAGGCATTTCAATGATTCCTATAACTTAATCTCAATGTCAACGCCAGCGGGAATGTCTAATTTGCTAAGTGCGTCAACTGTTTTATTATTTGAATTATGTATATCAATAATTCTTTTATGTGCCCTAATCTCAAATTGTTCTCTTGATTTTTTATCAACGTGCGGTGATCTTAAAACTGTGAACACTGTTCTGCGTGTTGGCAACGGAATCGGTCCGGATACAACAGCACCGGTGCTTTTAACTGTTTTAATAATCTTTTCGGTTGATTTGTCAATCAATATATGATCGTATGACTTAAGCTTGATTCTAATTTTCTGACCGGGCACTTTTTATAATCTCCTTGTTCAACATAGTAATGCTCTCTAAAAAGTAATTATCCAATTAAAAATCTGTGAAAATCCGTTTACCCCGTGGAATAACATTTTACCTTTTGCAATAAATTTAATTATCAATTTATTCCACGGAGTGAGTCCGTGTAATCAGCGTGCTATTTTTAAATATCTATTACTTTTTAGACAACCTCTCAAATAATTTATTTTACTCGATAATCTTTGTAACGAAACCAGCACCAACTGTTCTACCACCTTCACGAATTGCGAACTTAAGACCTTCTTCCATAGCAATTTCGGAAATCAAATCGATTTTAAGAGTCACGCTATCACCAGGCATAACCATTTCGGTCCCTTCCGGTAAAGTAGCAATACCGGTTACGTCAGTTGTTCTGAAATAGAACTGAGGTCTGTAACCATTAAAGAATGGTGTGTGGCGTCCGCCTTCATCTTTTGAAAGAATGTAAACCTTACCTTCATATTTTTTGTGAGGAGTTATAGAACCTGTTTTTGCAAGAACCATTCCTCTTTCGATTTCAGTTTTATCAACGCCTCTTAATAAAATACCAGCGTTATCACCAGCCATTGCAGAATCAAGTTCTTTACGGAACATTTCAATTCCGGTAACGACTGTTTTCTTGTGCGCACCTAAACCAATTAATTCAACTTCTTCTTGAATTTTTACTTGACCTCTTTCAACTCTACCCGTAGCTACAGTGCCACGACCAGTGATTGAGAAAACGTCTTCAACCGGCATCAAGAAAGGTTTGTCTATACTTCTTTCCGGAACCGGAATATATGTATCAACTGCATCCATAAGCTCCCAAATGCAATTATACCTTGGATCGGATGGATCAGCACCTGATGCACCGGCTTCTAAAGCGTGTAAAGCAGAACCTTTGATAATTGGAATTTCATCGCCAGGGAACTCATATTTTGTTAAAAGTTCTCTTAATTCCATTTCAACTAAGTCAATAAGTTCTTGATCATCAACAGCATCAACTTTATTCATGAAAACAACAATTTTTGGAACGCCTACCTGACGAGCGAGCAGAATGTGTTCGCGTGTTTGAGGCATAGGACCATCTGTTGCAGCAACTACTAATATTGCACCATCCATCTGAGCGGCACCAGTGATCATGTTCTTAACATAATCTGCGTGACCAGGACAATCAACATGAGCATAATGTCTGTTTGCAGTTGAATATTCTACGTGAGCAGTAGCAATTGTAATACCTCTTTCTCTTTCTTCAGGGGCATTATCAATACTGTCGAATGTTCTAACTTGCGATAATCCTTTTTTAGCAAGGGCCATGGTGATGGCAGCAGTAAGAGTAGTTTTACCATGGTCTACATGTCCGATAGTACCAATATTAACGTGAGGTTTACTACGGTCAAATTTTTCTTTTGCCATCTTAAATACTCTCCTTAATGATTTTTATTTCTTTAATTATTTATTTTAATTATTGTCTAATGTGATTCAGCATGTTTCTTTGCTTGAGATTTTTCTTGAATCTCTTCGGCAACAGATTTTGGCACTTCTGAATAATGTGAAAACTGCATAGAGTAAATTGCACGTCCTTGAGTCATCGATCTCAGAATTGTTGCATAACCAAACATTTGAGCAAGAGGAACCATTGCCTTAATTACTTGAGCATCTTTTCTCGATGTAAATCCTTCTATTTTTCCTCTTCTCGAATTTAGATCACCCATCACATCACCTAGATATTCTTCTGGTGAAATAACTTCAACGCTCATCATCGGCTCAAGAAGAACCGGGCTTGCTTTCAATGCACCCTGCTTAAAAGCCATCGAAGCAGCAACCTTAAATGAAATTTCATCAGAATCAACATCGTGATAGGATCCATCATATAGTTTTGCTTTAACATCAACGACCGGAAAACCAGCCAACACACCATTTCTTAAAGAATCTTGTAAACCATGCATAACGGGATTAATATATTCTTTTGGAACTACGCCACCAACAATTGCATTTTCAAACTCAAATCCTTTTCCAGGTTCGTTTGGCGAAAGTTCAATCCAAACGTGCCCATACTTGCCGCGACCGCCAGATTGTTTGACAAACTTACCTTCAGCTTGGACTGTCTTAGTAATAGTTTCTCTATAAGCTACTTGCGGTTTACCAACATTGGCTTCAACCTTAAATTCACGTTTCATTCTATCAACAAGAATTTCAAGATGAAGTTCGCCCATGCCGCTTATAAGGGTCTGACCGGTTTCATCATCAACCTTAACTTTAAATGTCGGATCCTCATCAGAAAGTTTTGCAAGTGATTCGGAAAGTTTATCTTGATCCGCTTTCGTCTTCGGTTCAATAGCAATTTGAATAACAGGCTCGGGAAATATCATCTTCTCAAGAACAATAGCATCTTCTTCGGTGCAAAGTGTATCGCCGGTTCTCGTATGTTTTAAACCAACAATTGCTGCTATATCGCCGCATCTAATAGTTTCTAAATCTTCCCGCGTATTAGCATGCATCTGAAGAACTCTTCCAACTCTCTCTTTTTTATCAGATACGGAATTAAAAATATACGATCCAGCTTTCAATGTTCCGGTGTATACTCTTATAAATGTTAGCTTACCAACATATGGATCGGTCATAATTTTAAAAGCCAGAGCAGCAAATTTTTCATTAGGATCAATTTTCCTTTCAACGTGATCATTCTTAAAAATATGATGCGCTGATAAATTTCCAGAATCAAGTGGAGATGGTAAAAAATCAACAACAGAGTCTAGTAATTGTTGCACTCCTTTATTCTTAAATGAAGAACCACATAATACAGGAATAATTTTTCCCTGAATAGTAGCTTCTCTTAAAACTTTTTTGATTTCATCTTCAGTAATTTCTTTCCCTTCAAGGTACTTTTCTAATAAAGTATCGTCAACATCGGATACCGCTTCGAGCATCCAAGTTCTATATTTTTGAGCCAAGGGCAAAAGATCAACAGGAATATCAACCTCTTCAAAATCTGCTCCTAATGATTCTTCAATAAACATTATAGCCCGCATGTTCATTAAATCTATAATGCCTCTAAATAAATCACCTTCACCAACAGGAAGATTTATTGGAACAGCCGGGGCACCAAGTTTTTCTTTCATCATCTTGACAGCATTGAAAAAATCGGCTCCAATTCTATCCATTTTATTTACAAATGAAATTCTTGGAACGTTATATTTATCAGCTTGTCTCCAAACTGTTTCCGATTGAGGTTCAACACCGCCGACCGCACAGAAAAGAGCTATTGCACCATCTAAAACTCGTAAAGATCTTTCGACTTCAACAGTAAAATCCACATGCCCAGGAGTATCAATAATATTTATTTGATGCTCTCTCCAGAATGTTGTTGTAGCGGCACTTGTAATTGTTATACCACGTTCTTTTTCTTGTTCCATCCAATCCATAGTTGCGGCGCCATCATGTACTTCGCCCATTCTATGTAATTTTCCAGTATAATATAGAATGCGCTCTGTAGTTGTGGTTTTACCAGCATCTATATGAGCCATAATACCGATGTTTCTTACTTTATCTATTTCAACACGCTTGGACATCTAAATTATAATTCCTTTTCTACCTTACCACTTAAAATGAGCGAATGCCTTATTTGCTTCCGCCATACGATGTGTATCATCTTTTTTCTTAACTGCAGAACCTTCTCCGTTTGCCGCAGCCATCAATTCTGCTGCAACTTTAAGAGCCATAGATTTATCTTTTCTATCACGCGCATAAGTCTTAATCCAGCGAAAAGCCAACGCAGTTCTTCTTTCTGGTCTAACTTCCATAGGGACTTGATAAGTTGCACCGCCCACTCTTCTGCTTCTAACCTCGACTAATGGCTGAACATTTTGAACCGCTTTTTTAAAAACTTCAATAGCAGGTTTTTTTGTTTTTTGTTCAATCAGATCGAAGCTGTCATAAACAATGCTTCTTGCTGTAGATTTTTTCCCTGCCCACATCAAATAGTTAATGAATTTTGAAACGAGAATATCATTAAATTTTGGGTCGGGTTTTAAATATCTTTTTTCTGCTTTTTTCTTTCTCATAGTCAATTATTTTGCTTTTGGTTTTTTAGTCCCATATTTGGAACGACTTTTCTTTCTATCTTCAACGCCACTTGTATCAAGTGTGCCACGAATTATATGATAACGAACACCAGGTAAATCTTTTACTCTACCACCTCTAATTAGAACAATAGAGTGCTCTTGCAAATTATGTCCTTCACCAGGAATGTAAGCAGTAACTTCAATTCCATTTGTCAAACGAACCCTTGCAACTTTTCTTAAAGCTGAATTCGGTTTTTTGGGAGTTGTTGTATATACTCTAGTGCAAACACCTCTTTTTTGAGGGCAAGCATCTAACGCCGGAGCTTTATTCTTCGATGAAACAACAACTCTACCTTTTCTAACCAACTGGTTTATCGTTGGCACGTAAATACCTCCACAACTAATATTTTGTATTAAAATTCAGATTTGAAATTTATTGATATTCATTTCAATTGTCAAGAAAGTCTGTTCTTATTTTTCAACTTTATTACTAAAGTGATTGTTTTTCTGTCTCTAATACTTCCTCGGGTGCTACTGTTTCTACTTCATCGCTGGTTAATATGATGTTTTTATATTTCTTAAGCCCAGTACCAGCAGGAATTAAATGTCCCATAACCACATTTTCTTTAAGACCAACCAAAGTATCAACGCGAGCTTCCGTAGCAGCATTTGTTAATACCTTTGTTGTTTCCTGGAAAGAGGCAGCAGATATAAAACTTTCAGTCGAAAGTGCTGCGTGTGTAATTCCAAGCAAAATGTTATCGAAAGTAGCTGGTTCAGCATCGCGAACTTTCATTGGCTTTTTGCTTTTTCTTGTCAGATCAGCATTTATTTCTCTATACTTTGTCCTAGTAATTAGTTGACCCATTTTAAATTTCGATTGTCCAGGATCTGAGGTGTAAACCATTTGTTTGACTTTTTCATTTTCGTCAATAAATTTATTTCTATCAACTAAATCCTCTTCAATAAAAATAGTATCACCGGCTGAGATAACTTGAAGTTTTTGCAACATCTGGCGTACTATAACCTCAATATGCTTATCATTAATCTTAACACCTTGTAAACGATAAACATCCTGAATCTCATTTACCAAATATTCCTGAACAGCATTTGTTCCTTTGATTTTTAGAATATCGTGCGGATCCGTTGGACCATCAGTTATTTTTTCACCGGCTGGAATTTCATCGCCTTCTTGAACAAGAGTATGTTTTCCATAAGCAATATTATATACTTTTTGAATTGAGCCGTCAAGTGACTCGATTATGATTTCACGCGAACCTTTTTTGCGGGCACCAAACTTAACTTTACCTTCAATCTCAGAAACTACTGCTGGATCGTGCGGGCGGCGCGCTTCGAAAAGTTCTGTTACTCTCGGTAAACCTCCAGTAATGTCACGTGACTTTGTTGATGATTTTGAAATTTTTGCTAGAATAGTTCCAGCTTGAATTTCTTCACCTTCTTCAACGGATAAATAAGCACGGGTTGGAATGTTAAATACTTTTTCATTCCCTTTATTATCTTTTAACGAAATACTAGGAGTTAAAGTTTTGTCTTTTGATTCGATTACTACTTTTTGAACGTGTCCGGTCTGCTCATCAGCAACTTGTTGTATCGTGACGTTATCAATCAAATCTATAAATGAAACTTCACCACTTACATCAGCAACAATCACAGAGTTGTATGGATCGTGATTATAAAGCGGTTGACCTTTCTTAATTTCTTGACCTTCACCTACCATCAATTCTGCGCCATAAGGCACATCAAATTTCTTTATTTGTCTATTATCATCATCATAAATTCCTATTGAACCACGGCGACCAATTACAACTTTAACTTTACCAAAGAAATCAGTTTTCTCTACAAATGTTACTCTATCTAATTTAATTATTCCGTTAACGTTTGCTTCAACTTGAGATTGACTTGCGATACGCGAAGAAGTTCCGCCCAAGTGGAATGTACGTAAAGTTAACTGAGTTCCAGGTTCACCAATAGATTGAGCAGCAATAATTCCAACTGCTTCTCCATTTTCAACTAACTGACCTGTTGTTAGATTACGACCGTAACATTTTGCACATACACCACGCTTTGCTTCACAAGTTAAAACTGTACGGATGTAAACTTGATCAATATTAGCTTCGTCAATTTTTTCTGCAATCTCTTCTGTTATAACGTCGCCGGCTTCAATCAACAAATCATCTGTGCGAGGATCGTAAACATCTTCTTGTGCAACACGACCGGTGATTCTTTCAGCCAAAGGTTCTCTTTCGAGTTCTACATCTTTCAAAGCAGAAATGTAAACACCACGAATTGTTTCGCAATCAAGCTCGGTGATAATTACGTCTTGAGCAACATCGCACAAACGGCGGGTGAGATAACCGGCATCGGCAGTTTTCAAAGCAGTATCTGCAAGACCTTTACGTGCACCGTGTGTTGATATGAAATATTCTAATACCGATAATCCTTCTTTAAAATTTGCCACGATTGGGTTTTCAATAATTTCACCAGATTGACCTGTTAAGCTCTTTTGTGGTTTCATCATCAAGCCACGCATACCTGCAAGCTGACGAACCTGATCCTGCGAACCTCTTGCACCGGAGTCAACCATCATGTGAAGAGAGTTAAAACCACCTTGATCGGTTTTAATTCTATCCATCAATGACTTTGCAACGTTATTTGTTGTATGAGTCCAAACGTCAACAATCTTATTATAACGTTCGGCATCAGTAATCAAACCTTGTTCGTGCTCATTCAGAATTCCTGAAACTTTTTTATTCGAATCATCAATTAATTTTACTTTTTCATCCGGAACAATCATATCGCTGAAGCTGATCGAAATACCAGCAGCGGTTGCGTATCTATAACCTAATTCTTTTAAATCATCCAGGAAGATTGCGGTTTTTTCATTTCCGATCTTAATAAACATTTTGTAAATGAATCCAGAGAAACTTTTTTTAACGAGCAGTTCATTAATATAGCCCATCTCTTTAGGAACGATTTCATTGAAAATAACGCGACCAACAGTAGTCTCAATCATCTGTGAATCAATTCTGACTTTTATCTTAGCATGGAGATCTACAGCTTTAGAATTGTATGCGATTAGAACTTCAGCAACATCACTAAAAATTTTACCTTCTCCTTTTGCACCAGGTCTCAATTTTGTGAGATAGTAAAGACCAAGAACAATATCCTGTGACGGAAGAACAATTGGCAAACCATTCTGAGGAGAAAGAATGTTATGGCTGCTTAACATTAAAACAGATGCTTCAAGTTGAGCTTCATAAGATAACGGAACGTGAACAGCCATCTGATCGCCGTCGAAATCTGCGTTGAAAGCGGTACACACTAACGGATGTAATTGAATTGCTTTTCCATCAATTAATATTGGTTGAAATGCTTGAATACCAAGACGGTGCAATGTAGGCGCACGGTTTAACATAACCGGATGACCGTCAATCAATTTTTCCAGAATATCCCAAATCATTGCATCTTTTCTATCAACAGCTTTGCGTGCGCTTTTTACAGTTTTAAAATGCCCTCGTTCAATTAGTTTGCGAATGATGAACGGTTTGAACAATTCAACAGCCATATCTTTCGGCAAACCGCACTGATGTAATTTCAATTCCGGACCAACAACAATTACCGAACGACCGGAATAATCAACACGTTTTCCGAGCAAGTTCTGACGGAAACGTCCTTGTTTACCTTTTAACATATCGCTGAGAGATTTCAACGGTCTATTACCATCGCTGCGAACCGCACTTGCGCGGCGTGAATTATCAAATAAGGCATCAACAGCTTCTTGAAGCATCCTTTTTTCGTTACGAAGAATTACTTCCGGAGCTTTTATATCAATTAATCTTTTTAATCTATTATTACGAATGATCACTCTTCTATAAAGATCATTCAAATCCGATGTTGCAAATCTTCCACCTTCAAGTGGAACGAGAGGACGAAGTTCCGGCGGAATAACCGGCACAACATTAAGAACCATCCATTCAGGTTTGTTAGGCACTTTTCCTTCGTATTCACGGAATGCTTCATAAACTCTTAATCTCTTAAGAAGCTCGGCACGTTTTTGTTGAGATATATCGGGACCAAGCTGAGATTTTAAATCAAGGAATGTAAATTCGATATCAATTTTTTTCAATAAATGTTTTATTGCATCGCCGCCAATTCTTGCAACAAATTTTTTCGGATCTTCATCTTCAAGCGAATCGTTTTCGTGTGGAAGAGAACCCATGATTTCATAATACTGATCTTCCGAAATCAAATCTTTTTTATTTAATCCCGTTGGCCCCGGATTGATAACAACATAAGATTCATAGTAGATAACTTTTTCAAGTTCTTTAGTTGTCATTCCAATAATGTTACCAATTTTAGAGGGCAACGCTTTGAAAAACCAAATATGAACAACAGGAACTGCAAGTTGAATGTGTCCCATTCTTTCACGACGCACACTTTTCAAAGTAACTTCAACACCGCATCTGTCACATACAATTCCTTTATAGCGAATGCCTTTGTATTTACCGCATGCGCATTCCCAATCTTTAACAGGCCCAAAAATTTTCTCGCAGAACAATCCATCTTTTTCCGGACGGAATGAACGGTAGTTGATTGTTTCTGGTTTGGTTACCTCGCCGTGAGAGCGGGATAGAATATCATCAGGACTAGCCAAGCCAATTGTAAGACTTTCAATCAATTTGATTTTATTTTCTTGCGGTTTAAATCGCATTGTTATACTCCTTTAGCCAAACTCTTGGTTGATTATTTAATTTTAATATCGAGAGCGAGACCTTGAAGCTCTTTAATAAGAACATTAAAAGCTTCGGGAATATTTGGTGTAGGTATATTCTCGCCTTTTACAATTGCTTCATAGGTCTTAGCTCTGCCTTGAACATCATCACTCTTCACAGTTAATACTTCTTGAAGAATATGTGCAGCGCCATAACCTTCCAAAGCCCAAACTTCCATTTCTCCAAATCTCTGTCCGCCAAACTGAGCTTTACCGCCGAGAGGTTGCTGTGTAATAAGCGAGTATGGTCCAATTGAACGGGCATGAATCTTATCGTCAACCATGTGACCCAGTTTCATCATATAGATGTAGCCACAAGTAACTTTCTGATGGAATCTTTCACCGCTTCTTCCATCGTATAGCCAAGTTTTACTTCCCTCATCAAGTCCGGCTTGCTTTAACCAGCCCTCAACTTCGGATACTTGCGCACTGTCAAAAATTGGTGTTTCGAATTTAACGCCGAGTTTTTTTCCAACCCATCCAAGAGCTGTTTCGTATAACTGACCTAAATTCATACGTGATGGCACACCAAGCGGATTAAGGACAATATCAACCGGGGTTCCATCTTCATGAAGCGGCATGTCTTCAACAGGAACAACTTTTGCAACAACACCTTTGTTACCATGACGACCTGCCATTTTATCACCGACAGAAACTTTTCTTTTCTTGGCAACATAAACTTTGGCAAGCTGAGTGATTCCCGGCGGTAATTCATCTCCACTCTGAATTTTTAATTTATCTCGTTTATAATCTTCTTCTATTTCTGCAAGAAGAGGAAAATAATTTGTAAAAAGTTGTTTGATAAGTTCGTTTGGAGCTTTTCTTTCAAACCACTCCTTTGTGTAATCTAACTTTGTAACATCTTCAAGATTAGAAAAGGTATCTTCTTTAATAGTTGCACCGCTTCTTAAGACAACGCTTCCATCTAAATCACGAATTCCAGATGTTGTTTTACCTTCGGTAATTTGTGTTAATTTAGTAATAAGTTTATTGTAATGATTCTCTTTCCGTTTCTTGTATTCTACTTCAAGATTATCCAGCAATTTCTTTTCTAGTTTTTTTGATTCAACATCTTTCTTTTTACGGCTGAACAATCTCGTCCTAATTACAATTCCTTTCAAACCAGGAGGCGCTTTAAGTGATGCATCTTTTACATCGCCGGCTTTGTCTCCAAAGATTGCTTTCAATAATTTTTCTTCCGGAGTAGGATCGGTCTCGCCTTTAGGTGTAATCTTTCCAATTAGAATATCGCCTTCTTTAACTTCAGCGCCTTCACGAACAATTCCATGTTCATCAAGATCTTTAGTTGCTTCTTCGCTAACATTGGGAATATCGCGTGTAAGTTCTTCTTCACCGCGTTTTGTTTCACGAACTTGCAATTCAAATTCTTCTATATGGATTGAAGTAAACACATCATCGGCAACAAGACGTTCACTAAGAACAATTGCATCCTCAAAATTGTAACCGCGCCACGGCATGAATGCGACCGAAACGTTACGTCCAAGTGCAAGTTCGCCTTTTTCAATTCCAGGACCATCGGCAAGAATATCGCCTTTCTTAAGTTTCTGTCCTGTAACAACAATCGGTTTTTGATTGAAACATGTTTCTTGATTTGTTCCGGAGAATTTTGTGAGAATATGTTCAACTCTTCTTTCGTCGTCGAAGCTGACTAAAGTTTCCGGAGCGTTTTCATCAACATCATACTTAACAATTATTTTTTTAGAATCTGCGTATTCCACAATTCCGTTATCTTCAGCAATAATTACAGAGCGGGAATCGCGCGCAATTTTAGCTTCCATGCCGGTTCCAACAATAGGATTTTGCGGAACTAAAAGAGGTACTGCTTGACGCTGCATGTTTGAACCCATCAAAGCTCTGTTAGCATCATCATGTTCCAGAAATGGGATTAACGCAGCGGCTGCAGATACAATTTGTGCTGGTGCAACATCCATATAATGAAGTGCACTTGCCGGTACAATCGGAAACTCTCCGCGCTCACGGCTTTTAATTCTTTCAGTTAAAAATTTTCCTTGTTCATCTATAGGAGCGTTTGCTTGTGCAATAATAAATTCATCTTCTTGATCGGCACTTAAGAAATCTATGCTGTTTGTAACTCTTCCATCTTTAACTTTTCTATATGGTGTTTCTAAAAATCCGTAGTGATTAACACGTGCATAAATTGTAAGCGAAGAGATTAGACCAATGTTTGGACCTTCCGGTGTTTCGATTGGACATAACCGACCATAATGTGAATGATGCACATCGCGAACTTCAAATCCTGCGCGTTCGCGTGTTAAACCGCCCGGTCCCAACGCAGAAATTCTTCTCTTGTGCGTAAGTTCTGAAAGCGGATTTGTCTGATCCATAAATTGAGAAAGCTGGTTGGTTCCGAAAAATGCATTGATTACACTGCTAATGGTTCTTGCATTAACTAAATCTTGGGGCTGCATGTTTTCGTTATCGCGCATATTCATTCTTTCTTTTATTGTACGCGACATTCTAGCCAAACCAACATTATATTGTTGCTGCAATTGCTCGCCAACCGTACGAACTCTTCTGTTACCAAGATGGTCAATATCATCAACGGCAACATTTCCGTTTTTTAGCTTGACGATATTTTTTATAATTGCAACTATGTCTTCAACTGTAAGAACTTTTATGTTATCAGGCACATTCAGATTCAAACGATCGTTCATTCTAAAACGACCGACATCACCAAGATCATAGCGTTTTTCATTGAAGAACAATTTATCAATCAAGCTAACTGCTGTATCTACATCCGGTGCTTCGCCGGAACGCAGTTGACGGTAAATTGCATAGAGAGCTTCTTCTTTATTTGTTGATGTATCTTTCTTCAAAGTATTAACTATAAGATCTTGCTCGAAAGAAGTATCGATACTGAGAAGCTGAACTTTTGTTAAAGCAGATTTTTTAATGTTAAGAATGATTTCTTCTGTAAGTTCGGTATCTTTAGTTGCATAAATTTCACCGGTTGCAGTATCAATAATGTCGCTTGCGGCAACTCTTCCGGTGTGTTTATCAACGTTCAGTTGTTTCGCTGTGATCTCTTCAATCAAATCAAATAAATTTAAAATCTGTTCATCGGTTTCGTAACCGAGAGCTCTCAACAAAGTTGTTGACGGAAATTTCTTTCTTCTATCTATGTAAACATAGAGAATGTTATTAATGTCGGTTGCAAATTCTACCCATGAACCTCTGAAAGGAATAATTCGGGCAGAATAAATTGGCGTTCCATTTGGATGCAATGTTTGTGCAAATGCAACACCAGGCGAACGGTGCAACTGACTTACGATTACTCTTTCGGCTCCGTTAATTATAAATGTACCGCGTCCAGTCATAAAAGGAAGATTGCCAAGATATACTTCCTGTTCAACAGAGTTTACGTATTCGCCTGTCTCATCATCTTTTGTAGAAAGACGAAGTTTTGCTTTCAGCGGAGCGGAATAAGTAAGTCCTCTCTCTTCGCATTCAGCCATAGAGAATCTTGGTTTTTCAATATAGTATTCAATAAAATCTAATCTGTAAAATTCTTTGTTATCAAGGATTGGGAAGTTGGTATTGAATACCGCGTGTAAGCCTTTATTCTCTCTCTGCGACGGTGTAACTTTCAACTGAATAAATTCTTCAAAAGAATCCAATTGAATGTTCAAAAGATCCGGAACTTTTACCGATTGAGAAATAGAAGCAAAGGTAATTCTACCTGTGCTTTTGTTAATTTTTTGTTTTTCCAACCCTAACCTCCAATGTGGTTTTTGTCAGTTTTTTCTTACATCAAAAAATGCAAGAAAGTGGTAAGACGGATTTTACCATCTTACCACTTCAATTATATATAGAATGAAGGGAATTGAACCAGCTTATTTTACTTTAACAGTTGCGCCAGCTTCTTCTAATTCTTTTTTAATTTTTTCTGCTTCGTCTTTAGAGATTGCTTCTTTAACTGTCTTAGGAGCGCCGTCAACTAAGTCTTTTGCTTCTTTCAAACCAAGACCGGTATGTGCACGAACAACTTTAATAACGTTAATTTTTGTTGCGCCTGCAGCTTCAAGGACAACATCGAATTCTGTTTTTTCTTCAACTGCAGCAGCAGCAGGTGCAGCCGCGCCAGCCATCATCATTGGTGCTGCCGCTGTTACTCCAAATTCTTCTTCTAATGCTTTCTTTAATTCTGATGCTTCAACGAGCGTGAGAGCTTTAATCTTCTCTACTATCTCTGCAATTTTCTCTGACATTTTATTTCTCCTATAACTAATAATTAATTGTTCAATTCAAATTTTATTTATGCAGCTTTCTTTTTACCAACCTCATCGATAACACTAACAAGATCTCTGATAACTGCATTGATAGCGCCAACAATTCCACTTGCAGGTGCTGCAATACTTCCAACAATACCAGCCATGATTTCATCTTTTGTAGGCATGGATGCAATTGTATTTAATTGATCTGCTCCGTAATAGGCAGAATCGATGTAACAGCCCTTAAAGGAAAGTTTTTGTTTTTCATCGAAGTATTTTTTGATGACCTTTGCAGCCGAAACAAAATTTTCTCCGGTAAAAGCAATACCAATCATTCCTATAAGTTGCGGATTAAATTTTTCGAATCCACCCGATTGCTCAAGAGCTTTTTTGAAGAGAGTATTTTTAAAGACCTTATAAGTAACTCCTTCCTTTCTGAAGTCAGAACGTATCTTATTAATATCTGCAACGTTTACGCCGCGGTAATCAACAAGAAACATGGAGGGAGATTTCTTGATAAGCTCTTTTATCTGCTCAATCATCTCTCCTTTTTCTTCTTTTTTCATCGTACTCCCATTCAGTTATAACAACACACTAATTAATGTAGAAGCATTATTTACCTGGCTAAAGCCGGGCGAGTGCGTAAAATTTTTATTCGTGTTTAGTGGAAACTGCTGTTTCTTCTTTTGTAATTCTTAAACCAGGACCCATAGTAGAAGAGAGGAAAAGACTTTTAACATAATGGCCTTTTGCAGATGATGGTTTCATTTTAACAATTGTTTTAAGAAAAGCACGTGTATTTTCAGATAATTGTTCAACAGAAAAATCTAGCTTACCTAAAGCGGTATGAACAATTCCCGCTTTCTCAACTCTGAATTCAATCTTTCCGGCTTTAACTTCATTCACCGCTTTTGCAACATCTTGAGTAACAGTACCGCTCTTAGGATTAGGCATTAAACCTTTTGGACCAAGAACACGACCAAGTTTACCAAGCTCACCCATTGAATCTGGAGTAGCAATAATAACATCAACCTCAGCCCAGCCGCTTTTTATTTTTTCTAGATATTCTTCAAAGCCTGCATAGTCTGCACCTGCTTTAAGAGCTTCTTCAGCTTGAGCACCGCGAGCAATTACAAGAACAGAAACTTTTTTTCCTGTTCCATGCGGAAGAGATACAGTTCCTCTTACCATCTGATCGGCGTGACGTGGATCTACGCCAAGACGAATTGCACAGTTAAGAGTCTCTGTGAATTTCACTTTTGAATTATCTTTAAGAAGTTTAATTGCTTCTTCAACAGAGTATTCTTTTTCTTTATCAATGTTTTTATTGATTGCTTTAATTCTTTTGGAAACTTTCATTTTAATTCCGATGAAAAATTATTTTTATAAAATTAGTCTTCAACAGTGAAACCCATACTTCGTGCCGTTCCTGCAACCATACTCATTGCATGGTCAACATCGTGAGCATTTAAGTCGGGCATTTTCAATGTTGCAATCTCTCGAACTTGAGAACTGGTTACTTTTGCAACTTTAGTTTTATTCGGTTCAGCAGAACCTTTTTCAACCTTTGCAGCTTTTTTCAATAATACTGCGGCAGGCGGGGTTTTTGTAATGAATGTAAAAGATTTATCAGAATAAACTGTGATAACAACAGGTATAATTAATCCCTGCTGCGCAGAAGTCCTTGCATTAAACTGCTTACAAAATTCCATAATGTTAACGCCTTTCTGACCTAAAGCTGGACCAACAGGTGGAGAAGGATTTGCAGCTCCGGCAGGAATTTGTAATTTAATGAAACCATCAATTTTCTTTGCCATTGTTTAACCTATCTAATTTTTATTTTTCAAACTCAGCTTGTGCAAAATCAATTTCAACCGGAGTCTTTCTTCCAAAAATTGAAACCATAACTTTAATTTTCATTTTCTCTTCGTTTACTTCTTGAATGAAACCTGAAAAATTATTGAATGGCCCATCTGTAATTTTTACAAAGTCGCCGGTTCTAAAAATTGTTTCCGTTCTTTCTGTTTCTTCTGTTTGCGAAAGTCTTCCTACAATCCTTTTTACTTCTTCTGGAAGCAGAGGAGCAGGATGATTTGCAGATCCAAGAAAACCCATCACAGAAGGAGTATTAATAATAAAATCTTTAACTTGAATATCTAAGTCAGCACACACTAGGATATAACCGGGGAAAAAATTTTTCTTCTTGGTTTTCTTTTTCCCGTCTTTAACTTCAAAAACTTTTTCAGTTGGAACAAGCACGTCAAAAATTCTTGCGCGTAATTCTTCACTGTCTTTTAATTCAGCATCAATCAAAGTCTTTACTTTGTTCTCATGTCCGGAGAAAGTTCTAACGACGTACCATTTTGCTTTTTCGTTTTCCAATCCTAAAAAATTCCTTGTAATATTTTATTAACTGCCATGTCTACTATATAAGTGAATGCAGACAGAACCAAGCATACCACAATCACGACTGAAGTAGATTCTTTTAATTCCTCACGTGTAGGCCATGTAACTTTTTTCATTTCCTTTACTACGTCATTAACGAAGTTGATTATTTTTTCTTTCATAAAATTTTACCAGTTTTTAATTCTCGCACGTCAGGAGGGACTCGAACCCCCAACCTGCGGTTTTGGAGACCGCTGCTCTACCAATTGAGCCACTGACGTATTATTTAGTTTCTTTAAATACTACGTGCTTACGAACAACAGGATCGTATTTTTTATATTCAACTCTATTTGGATGCTCTCTTTTATTCTTTTTTGTTGAATAACGGAAGCCGGTATTCGCACTGCTTTCTAAGATAATTATTTGTCTTACGTTTTTAGATTTTGCCATCTTACTTAATTCCTCTAATAAAACTTTTACAATAAAATTTTCGACTTTGAGCTGATGACCGGGATTGAACCGGTGACCTCTTCCTTACCAAGGAAGTGCTCTACCAACTGAGCTACATCAGCAGTCAGAGCGGGAGACGGGACTCGAACCCGCGACCAACAGCTTGGAAGGCTGTGACTCTAGCCAACTGAGTTACTCCCGCATTTTCAAAAAAGGACAAAAAAATAGCAACAGATCTCTTCTACCTTAAATTTTATTTTTTTTATTCCCAGAATGAACCGGCGAAGTGTGAATATGTTTGGTGATACTCTACTTCATCAATTCGTTTTTAGTGGGCGGCGAGGGATTCGAACCCCCAAAGGCTTTAGCCAACGGATTTACAGTCCGCCCCGGCTCTCCAACTCCGGCGTCCGCCCAGACAAATTTCACCCACTAAATCAAAAATCGAGCTTCAAATATAGAACGGAGTAAATAAAAAAGCAAGAAAAGTTATTATGAATTAATTTGAAACCTAAAACTGACCTAATGCCTCACAATTCCTGCGCTTGTATCATTATGTTTGGTAAAACTATCTTCTATCATAAAGTTTTTATCTAAGATATAATTTATTTCAGTAAAAATACCTTTCGAATAATAATAGTCAGAAAAATCGTTTTTCTCCATCCAACTCTGGAAAGTTAAATCGAAGATACTGTAATTAAAAAAGGGATCTAATTTTTTGCAGATCGCTGAAAAATCCAAATTTTAGAGAAAATGACTTCAAGATAGATTTTGGCAGTGAAATTAAATTTCGTGGTCTTAGTGGTCTTATCAGAAAAACCATAACCGATTTTTTAATGCTAGTTCTGTTTCATGTATAACAGAATTTAGCAGAAGTCCAACTCCCCCATTGTTCCCTTAATTCTAAAGTCCTTTCAATCTAAACAACACTAGTCCAACTACTAAGGTTTTTCGCCAAAAACGGTCGAAAATGTTATAAACATTAGTACAACTACTAATGCTAGATCCAAAAACTCTTTCTATATTATATCTTCAGTATGTTGAAATAAAAGAGGTCATAACTAAGACAGAGGTGCTAAAATGTCTTTAGTCAGAGTGCTATTCTTAATTGTGTTAATTGCCCAGATATTCCCAATTTATCCATTTCGCAAAACCCATTTTTTAAGATACTTTATAGTCTCAGCTTTGATAGCTCCCATATTCTACCTAATTCGCCACACTATTAATATAGATACTTACACTTATTTCCTTATCGCCACGATGGTGCTTTTTGTTGCTTTCCCATACAAGGATCTTAAAGTAAAAGTATTTCTGTTCATTCCGCTTTCACTAACATTACTTCATTATGAATACAATCATTTTATATCATTGATCAGTATTGAGTTGGTTTTTGTTTTTATGATTTATCAACTGATCGAGTATTTTTACGATGAAATAAAGCAGGATGAAAAAGGTAGTCTGTTTTTAATTATAATAATGCTGCTCACTCTCCTTGATGCTATTAAAATCTTCTTATATTTTGAATATATCTATATATCGGTTTTACTTTATCCATTTTTTGTTGCGAGTAATATATTACTGCTCGTTATTATATCAATTGCAGGAGCGGGAAAGAAAATTAAAATTCCTTCTTTCTTCCTTCGAATAATGACTGTAAAAATTTCTGAAATTGGAATACCCATAAACAATTACAATTCGGAATTGGTCCGGGATAAAATAAGTTATGACGAATATGATTCTTTAGATAAAGAAATAGTTCACAATAATGAAAATATTAACCCCAATGCACAAAGATTGCATCTGGTACAGTTGTCCGCAAATGAATCGTTCCATGAATTAACAAACATGGAAATGAAAGTGCTTTCCTTCCTATCGGAAGGATATGACTGTAAGGAAATTTCTCAAAAATTGTTTGTCACTCCGGGAGCTGTCTATTTTCATCTTAGAAACATAAAAGACAAACTCCAGATTTGTAAAACCAGTCATCTTACAAAATTTGCTGTCGAAAACCGCGGTACAATAGAAAAAACGAACAAACCTGTAAAAAGTATAGTCTCTAGTAATGAAAAACTATAAAAAGTGCAGGTAAAAACTAGTGTTTCTGCTAGTGTCTTTCTTTAAACCCCGCCTTATTTTTGTATTAATTATTTTTGGTGTACTGGCAGATGTTTACCACCGTTACTACAAATCTAAGAACGAGTATTACAGCGGCAAAACCGTCTGCTATATTATGGGGGGTTCTATATTACTTCATTTCAGCGGCTCTTCTTTTCTCCGGCGTTAGTAAGGTTATTGACCCGATACCAACAATGGAAACCCAATCCGATATAAAACCAAAGTGGATTGCTACTGCACTTTTTAGAAATAGATACAAAGATGAGAAGAATTAACGTTATGAAAGTTACATTTACTGAGACCAGCATTAAGAGCAGAAATAAAACTTGAACAACAAAAAGTAACTTAATAAACTAAATGGAGTCTCTAAATCTCAACTAAGTTTGACTTTATACCTAATTTTAGTGATAAAGTTTTTTAATAAAATTATATTATCTAATTCTTTTAGGTTTGAATATATATTAAGTCCATTAATTTGTGATAATTCAAAAAATAGTTAACGACGCAACGAGGCTCTGATGAAATTATTAATAAAAATCGTATCAATTCTTTCTTTGTTTACAATTCTTTTTTCATGTAATAGCGCTCCTGAGGAATCTGAGTTACAACCCGGCAGAAGAGATTATGTGTGGACAAGGGACACTCTTCGAGCCGATACATTTGGCTTCCAGTTTTTAAGCGGTGTATGGGGTTCAGCACCAAATGATGTTTGGGTTGTCGGAGATGCTGCAACTTATGTGAATAAAGTCTGGCATTATGACGGCACTAAGTGGAGTAACTATTTACTAGATCAATTTGCTACACCAATAAGTATTCATGGCATATCTCGATCAGAGATCTGGATGGTAACTACAAGAAGTGATATTTGGAGATATGACGGTGTTAAGTGGTCTAAATACACAACAATAGTTCCCTCTGGCTATAATAGAATTCTCTTTGAAGATATTTATGGTTATAGAGCTAATTTATACGCAGTAGGAATTGCTGAGAAAGAAGACGGAGATTACACAGGAGTAATCGTTCATTATAATGGAAGTAAGTGGGAGATTTTAAATACACCACAAATCAAGGAATATTTTACAAATGTTTTATTTCTTGAAAATGGAGATGTTCTTATCAGTGGCCAAAATATTTTAGATCCACAGGAGCCGTCAAGGTTGTACAAATTGAAAGGTAGTAATCTTAGTTTGATTAGAAAAAGTAAGTTTGGCATTTTTCTTCAGATACTAAATAATGAAATGTATGTTGGTACAGATTTAAAAGTTTATGAATATAAAGATGATTTATTAAAAGAAGTTATTAATCTAACTGGGAGTGATTATCAGGGAGGTTTGTGGGGTAGAACAGTAAAAGATTTCTTTTCTGCAAATGCCAACTGGAATTTGGGGCATTATAATGGTACGGATATGGTCAATATTTATAACGCAGGGGGACATATAATTGACGCTCAAATTTTTGATGATGGAGTATTCATTATTTGCCGGCTTATCGATAGTATATATTATGTTTTACATGGGAAACTAAATTAGGGAGGTAAGATTAATAAATATTAAAAATGAGGGAAAGATGCAGGCACATCTTTTCCCTCCGCAAATAGAAAGCAAGGCCGATCACCTTCTGCTTAGCTTAACGCTTTGCCTTTTTATTTGCATCAGAAACATGCCTATAATTTAAAAATTAAGCAAGGAGAAAGATCATATTTAAGCTTAGAATTTATCTTTGGTTGTTTCTTGTAATCGGTTTGAGTCAGATTAGTTTAGGACAGTCATTTTCAAGCCCAATAACAGCAACTGCAACTGGAACATATACTGCTTCTTATGTTGGAAAACCATCCAACAGCGTAGAGTATGCTGGCGCAAGTGCTGATGTAGGTGACCCGATTCTTGTTACTTGGGTAGATAATCCAAACACAGCTGTAAATCAATTCCAGATCTGGAGAAGGGTTAAACATAATGGAGTCACCGGTTCCCCAACATTATTGACCATAGTTGGAAGAGGGGTACAAAGCTATACATATTTACCCGGTTAATTTCTCGTAAACTTCTTTGTCCCTCTTGCTTAAATTCTTTTAATAATTTCACTTGTGGGGGTGTTAAATTCACTAAAGTTTTTTCCATGGCTTTGCAAGATTTTTATATACATTACTCTTGTAAATATATGGAATTTTAACCTTGCACCAAAATTAAATTGCTATAATACTACCTTTTATATCACCACTCCAATGTTTATGAACAACAGTCCATTTGCCATCTGGAGAGTGATATATTCTTTTATCTAGGACAAAATCATGTTCATCTGAAATTAGCTCTTTCACTTTTTGCTCAAATAGATCTATTGAATATGTACCGATATCACGAAAATGAACGTAAATAAGTCCTGGCTCCGATTTATTTTGTGCTGATATAAAATATGCAGGTTCCGCGCCATTAAAATCCGTAAAAAAAACATTCTCAATATTTTCTTTTTTGATATTATAAATCGCAAATCCGAAAGGCGGTTTAGGGTATTGCGGCTCACCGGATTATTTGGTGGCAAAAGTTGATTAAGCAAAATATTGGATAATTCTGAAGAAGAAAAAGTTTTTATCAACTACACCTCTGATTCTCTGCCTAAACAGTTTTAATTTAGCATGAAAACTTTCAATAGCCGCATTGGTAGCTCCATTCTCAAAATAGTTTAAGATACCTCCGAGATGACGTTTTATTGTTTGTGCAGCTACTTTCATTTCTTTCAAACTCGTTGACTTTACTTTTTCTATCCAATCTTGAAACCTGTACTTTTTGTTTTTGTACTCGTAACAGTTTCGGAAGTAGATCGAGAAATTATATGACTCCAAAAGTTCCGGGTATTCTCTGAATAATATTTCTGCTCTTTGTTTTTGTGTTTTTGTCCATCGGACCCGCGGCTTATATAAAAAATATCTGCTGCGTGCCAACAACTGTTTCCTAGTATCTCCGTTACTAAATGTCTTTGGCAGGAATTCAACTTTTATTTCTTTTGCTTTCATTACTGCATCATTTTCTTCTTCTATGGCTTTCCATCTTAGGTTTACACGTATGGCTTGAACTGCGTCTATTACTATCTGCTGAACATGAAATCTGTCGTAAGTATGCAATCCGTTGGGAGCTATTTGTCGAGCCGTCCAATCCATACTGTTTGCTAAATCTAAAGTTATCTCTTTTATCTTCACCAACTTTTCAAATGGTACCTTATCTGTTATTGCCCTTGTTATTATTGACGATTTCGTACCTTTGATTATTGCTGCCAAAGCTCCTTTTTTACCTTTTGCTTTCTTGTTGATTACTATCGTATAGAGTTCTCCCTCTATTAAGCTCGTCTCATCTATTGCCATATCTTCACCATTTTCATTTTTTTCTCTACTTCACAAGCAAAAATACCTTGACAATCCCACATAAAAACAGTTATTTTGCATCTGGGTGGGTAATAGTGTTTAATTTTCCCAAATAGTGGATGAACAATGTTTATAGGAAGCTTTAAATATTCGGTTGATGCAAAAGGACGGGTCAGTATTCCTTCCATTTTTAAGAAATATGTCAATGAAGCTGCGAACGAAACCTTTGTAATGACAAGAGGCATTGTTCAATGCATTGATATTTATCCGCAAGATTTTTGGAAAGATGAAGTTCTAACCCGCGTCAATCAGCTCGACGATTTTGATTCTGAAGAAGCGGCATTTAAAAGAATGTTGTTTGAACTTGCCGCTGAATATAAACTTGATTCACAGTCCCGATTGTTAGTCCCTAAAAATCTTTTAGAGTTTGCCGGAATTGAGAAAGAAGTTTTTATCCTCGGGCAGAATAAAAAAATTGAAATTTGGAGTCCCGAGATTTATGAATCACATAAAAAAGAAAACAACAAGCCGTTTGCCGAAATAGCAAAATTAATTATGCAGAAAAAACCAAAATGAGTCACCAACCGGTTCTCTTGAAAGAGAGTATTGATTTTTTGGTTACTGAAAAAAATGGAATTTACTTTGACGGTACAGCGGGATTTGGCGGACATTCAGAAGCAATACTAAACACCTTAAACGAAAAAGGAAAATTGATTGCAACAGATAAAGATCAATCGGCTTTTGAATATTGCAAAGAAAAATTTTCTGGCGACAACCGATTTTCGATTTTCCACACCGGCTTTACAAATATTGATTCGATTTCCAAGTTTGAGTTCATTGAACAATTTGACGGCATCTTAGCAGACTTAGGTGTTTCCTCTTTTCAATTAGATACTATTGAAGCGGGATTTACATTCCGGGAGGACGCCGCCCTTGATCTCAGGATGAACAAAGCTGAAGGAATTTCCGCATCGGATTTGCTGAATAAATTTTCACAAGAAGAGATTGCTAAAATTTTATTTGAATACGGTGAAGAAAAAAACTCGCGGCTCATTGCAAAAAAAATCATAGAATTCAGATTAACTGAAAAGATATCACGTACTTCTCAACTAAAAAAAATAATTGAACTTGTTACACCGCAGCGATTCTTAAATAAAACATTGTCGCGTGTATTTCAAGCATTGCGGATTTATGTGAACAATGAACTTGAAGAACTGAAGGTTTTTATAGATAAATCAGTTTCACTTCTAAAGCCCGGCGGTAGAATCGTGATTCTTAGTTATCATTCTTTGGAAGACAGAATTGTAAAAGAAAAAATTAAGTATGAAAGTTTAAGCTGTATTTGTCCTCCGGGAACGCCTATATGTATCTGTGGAAAAATAAAACGGCTAAAATTGGTAACTCACAAACCGGTGGTTCCTTCAGATTTGGAAATTGGAAAAAATCGAAGAGCAAGGAGCGCTAAGATGCGTGTTGCAGAAAGAGTCTAAAGAATGAAGGGATCGTCATTAAAAAATTTTATTGCAATAGTGGTAATTATTTCTTTGGTGCTTCTTGGGTATGTAGTTGTTCGATCTGAAATAAAAAGAATAAATCGGGAAAAAATTACAAAACAAGAAATGCTGAATGAAAGATTTAAAAGGATTGAGACAATGTTAGTAGAGGTTCAAAAACTAACATCGGAAGATGTGATTGTAAAAATTGCGCAAGACTCGCTTGGATTAATTAGACCGAGTGAAAATTTAGAAATGATTTCCGTTTCAAAGGACCAAATAAAACAGATTGAAAAACTATTGAACGAAAAGTATGATTAGCTCGCGCGCATTAATATTAGCCGCTTCTTTGTTGCTGATCTTTGTAGCGCTTGTTGCAAAACTTTTTTCTATACAAGTGGCAAAGCACGAATACTATTCGCTTGTTGCAGAGCGTCAGCAAAATAAACCGTTGACTGTTAAAGCCGAGCGCGGATTGATTAAAGATGCAAATGGGGAAGTCCTCAGTTTTACATCAGATAACATTTCCTTTTTCGCCGATACAAGAATGATGAATTCAAAAAGGATTGACTCTATTTCATCAGCTTTATCAAGAGTTTTTAATAAACCGAAAGAATATTATAAAAAAATAATTGACGACGGTGTTGGAAATGTTTGTCTGGAAAAGAAAGTTTCTATGGAGAAAGCTCTGGAATTGAAAAAAAATGTAATTGAAGGTCTTTATCAGCAGGAAGATTTTTCAAGAATATACCCGTATGGAAGTTTGGCTTCCCATGTACTTGGCTTTGTTAACCGCGATATGATAGGTGTAGAGGGAATTGAAAAAAATTACCAAGAAAAATTAGCCGGCTCCGACGGTTACTTTAATTTTGAGAGAGATGTTCTTGGAAGAATTGTTTCGGTTGATGAAAATCTTTCCAGAGCGGCTGTTCCAGGAAATCAAATTATTCTTACAATAAATAAAACATATCAAAAAATCCTTGAAGAAGAATTAGCCAATGGTATGCAAAAATTTGGCGGTGAATCTGCAGTTGGAATCATAATGAATCCAAACACCGGGGAAATTTATTCTTTAGCCAATTCACCGGATTTTGATCCTGCCAATTATGAATATTCAACTGCCGAGTCAAGAAGAGATAGAGCAATTACAGATACATATGAACCCGGTTCAACCATGAAATCAATTACACTCTCAATTCTTCTTGATCAAAATCTTGTGAATGAAGATGAAGTGATTGACGTAGAAAACGGAAAATATTTTATAAAGAATACACCTATTTTGGATTCTCACCCGAATAATCAATTAACTGTGCGCGGTGTGTTGGAACAATCCAGCAACGTTGGTATGGCAAAATTATCTGCCAGAGTAGCAGACGATGTACTTTACAAATATTTACGTGACTTTGGATTCAGCAATTCAACACAAATTGAATTACCAAGCGAAGCGGCAGGTTCATTAAAAAAACCAAGTGCGTTTTCCGGTTTAACAAAACCATTTCTTTCTTTTGGTTATGAAATTGCTCTTACTCCTTTGCAATTAATTACAGCTTATTGCGCTTTGATCAATGGCGGGACTCTTGTTCAGCCGTATATTGTCAAAAAAATTACAGACAATACGGGAAAAAATTTAGAGGAGACACAACCAAGAAAAATCAGGACGGTAATTAGCAAATCTACTTCTGATCGGATTAAAAATTTAATGGTTGGCGTGGTAGAAAATGGAACCGGAACTGCTGCACGTCTTCAAAATGTTTTGGTGGGCGGTAAAACAGGAACTGCCCAACGACTTGTAAATAATTCTTATTCAAGCAGTCAGCATAATTCATCCTTCATTGGTTTTTTCCCGGCAGATAATCCAAAAATAGTTTGTTTGATCCTCATTAACTCGCCCAAAGTTGGAGAATATGGCGGGTTAGTTGCAGCACCGGTTTTTCGTGACGTAGCAAAACGAATGATTGAAACTGATCTTAGTCTTGTTCCTAACAAAAAAAATATTGAAAGAAAACAAAATTTGATAGATCGGCTTGTCGCAGATATTAAAACAGCTCCTAAAATAAAAACAACATCTTTTGCTGATGTAGCTGATAAACATGTTTCTAATATCTCAACAAGAAAATTTTTTAATGGAAACAATTCTTCAATGCCGAATTTGATAAACCAATCCGTGAGAGACGCAATAGCTCAATTAAACGAACTTGGTTTGAAGTGCAAAATTTCCGGGACAGGCAAAGTTGTTTGGCAAAGTCTTGAACCGGGCTCAAGTATCATTCCCGGTTCCGAGTGTATAATTAAATGTGAACCTTCGATCAAAAAAAATCCAGCGAGTGTTAACTGAATGAAGCTTTCAGAACTGTTAAATAATGTCAAAGCTATTCAAGTAATAGGCAATGCTGAATTGAAAGAGATCAGTAATATTACTTTGGACTCGCGCAGAGTGTCTAAAAATTCTCTTTTTTTTGCAATCGCTGGAGAAAAACAGGACGGTCATAAATTTATTCCGGATGCTATAAATCAAGGCGCATCTGCAATTGTTTTGCAAAATGCCAATGCTGTTCCCGATCAAATTTTTTCTCATAGTGGCTGTGTAAAAGTTGTTGTTGCAGAAAGCAGAAAATCACTCGCCGAATTTTCAAATATTTTTTATGGCGAGCCATCCAAGAAAATAAAATTGATAGGCATAACCGGAACAAAAGGAAAAACTACAACTGCTTTTTATGTTAAAAATGTTTTTCAACAAGCCGGGTATAAAACCGGATTGATCGGCACGATCGCAAATTTCATCGGTGATATGGAAGTTAAAACAATGCTAACTACACCACAATCCAATGAAATTAATTCTCTTCTTAGGCAGATGATTAATGAAGGATGCACACACTGTGTTATGGAAGTTTCATCGCACGCATTGGACCTGCATAGAGTTGACTATTTGAATTTTGATGCAGCGATCTTTACGAATATAACTTCCGATCATATGGATTATCACAAAACATTTGACCATTACCTTTCATCAAAAAAGATTTTGTTTGATATGATCCCTCATGATGGGAAAATAATTTATAATGCCGACGATTCCAGTTCATCTGCTCTTGTTAAAAATTCACCGGCGCAAAAACATTCTTACGGAATGGATAAAAATGCAGAATGCAGAATGCAGAATGTAGAGTTTTCATTAGAAGGAACAAACTTTGATCTGATCTGGAAAGGAATTGATTATCATCTTACAACAAGTTTGGTTGGACATTTTAACGCTTTCAATGCAGCATCGGCTTTTGCAACTGCTGTTGTAAGCGGTATAGATCCTGAAGTTGCCGTTGAAGGAATTAATTCAACTCCGCAAGTCCCGGGAAGATTTGAAATAGTTTCCCGAAAAAATAAAAAAATAATTATTGATTATTCGCACACGAGCGATTCCCTAAAGCAAGCGCTTACTGCAATTCATCATATAGTAAAAGATGAACGTTGCGTCTACACTGTCTTTGGCTGCGGAGGCGACCGCGACAGAACTAAACGTTCTATTATGGGTGAGATAGCAGCATCAATGAGCAAACGTGTTTATGTAACATCCGATAATCCGAGAACGGAAGACCCTTTTTTCATCATTGATGAGATTTTAAAGGGAATAAAAACTAATAACTATCGTGTAATTGAAAATCGGGAAGAAGCAATTCGCTCTGCAATTTTAGAAAGCGAGGACGATGCAGTTATACTTGTTGCCGGTAAAGGACACGAAAACTATCAAGAAATTAATGGAGTGCGTAAGCACTTTTCCGATAAAGAACTTTCTCAAAAATATCTGGCAGAATGGGCAAAGTAGAAATTACGATTGAGGACTTATTTAACACTCCAAGCGCGGAAATTTATAATCCGGACGCATACAAATCTCTTTCATCTGTAGAGATTGACTCGCGCAAAGTTAAGAAGGGATCTTTATTTGTAGCAATCAAAGGGGAAAAATTTGATGGTCACGATTTTATCCTGGATGCTCTAAAGAAAGGAGCTGCCACTGTAATTATTGATTCGAAGAAGTTTGGGAATCCATCTCTTCGGGAGAAGAAATTTAGCTTTATCGAAATTCCTGTTATTATAGTCGATGATACCACAAAAGCTTTTGGCGAAATTGCAAAAATTTGGCGTAATAAGCTTTCCGCAAAAGTTATTTCGATTACTGGAAGCAATGGAAAAACAACAGTTAAGGAGATGACTGCAGCTTTACTTGCAGAAAAATATAAAGTGGTGAAAACAGAAGCTAATAACAATAACCATATCGGTGTACCGCTTACAATTTTAAGCGCAAACAATAAATGCGAAGTGTTAATTCTTGAACAAGGAACAAATCACTTTGGAGAGATTCCTTATTCAGCAAAAATTTCTCAGCCGGATTTTTCTTTGATTACAAACATTGGCGATGCTCACCTGGAATTTTTGAAAAGTAAAGAAGGAATCTTCAGAGAGAAAGCCGCCTTATATGATGAAACAATTAAACATGGCGGAATCGTTTTCTTAAATATGGATGATCCGATTATCAGCAAAAATGCGAAACTTTACAGATCAAAAGTTACATACGGATTCAAAGGCACAGTTGATGTTAAAGGAACGGTTGTTGGTTATACGGAAGATGGCAGGACGGAAATTCAAGTCTCATACAAAAACAAAAAAATAAAAACAGTTCTTCCGCTATATGGTGAATCTAACGCTAAGAATTTTTTGGCGGCGTCCGCAATCGCATTAAAGTTCGGATTAACAGGCGCAGAGATTATCCGTGGTGTCCATAATTTTAAAGCAGTTCATGGCAGATTGGAAGTAATGAAATTTAAGAATGCTGTCTTAATTGATGATACATACAATGCAAGTCCTGAATCGGTTGTCTCGGCAATCGGACTTGTAAAAAAAATAAAGACGTTCAAAAAGAAATTAATTGTTCTCGGCGATATGTATGAACTTGGTAAAAATTCGCCGAAGATTCATAAAGAATTGGCAAAATCATTTTATGCCGATAAAAATTTAACTGTGCTGACTACCGGAAGTATGATGAAGCACATGCATTCGGAATTGCAGAAGAAAAAAGTAAGATCAATCCATTTTTATCTGCGGGAAGCATTATCACTCTACCTGAAATATGAAGAAATTGACGGCTCGGTGATACTGGTAAAAGGTTCGCGCGGAATGAAGATGGAAGAGTTTTCAAACATACTGGAGAAAAGGTTTGAATAATGTTTTACTATCTCTTTGATTATATAAATAAAATTTTTAGTCCGCCGGGATTCGATGTTTTTCGATATTTATCGTTCCGTTCAGCGCTGGCTGCAATTACTGCCTTGTTAATTTCTTTCATCTTTGGTCCAAAGATCATTGGCAAATTGAAGAAGAATCAAATTGATCAGCCAATACGTGAAGAGGGACCTCAGACACATTTGAAGAAAGCCGGTACACCAACAATGGGTGGACTTATAATTCTTATTTCTGTTGTTATTCCAGTTTTAATCTGGAGCGACTTAAAAAGCGTTTACATCATCCTTGTTTTATTTGGAACAGTTTTTCTTGGAGGTGTTGGCTTTCTTGATGACTATCTCAAAGTTGTAAAGAAACTTCCCAAAGGATTAATAGCTCGCTACAAATTAATGGGACAAATCTTTGTAGGATTGGTTGTTGGCGCTGCGATTTATTATCTGCCGGAGTTTTCACAATTCAATACTCAAACGACTTTGCCATTTTTCAAAAACTTGAATTGGGATTTTTCATATCTATATATACCGTGGGTTGTTTTCATCATTACAGCAATTTCAAATGCAGTGAACTTGACGGATGGATTAGACGGTCTTGCAATTGGAACAATCATAATTGTAATGCTGGCGCTTGCAATTCTTACATATGTAACCGGCAATGTTATTTACGCAGATTATCTAAACATAATTTATTTGCCGGGCAGCGGTGAGCTAACTGTATTTATAGCCGCATTAATTGGCGCTGGACTTGGATTTTTGTGGTTCAATTTTTATCCGGCTCAAGTTTTTATGGGCGACACAGGTTCGCTTGCACTCGGAGGCGCGTTTGGTGTGATGATGATTCTGATTAAGAAAGATTTGCTTATTCCAATTCTCGGAGGAATCTTTTTCATCGAGACACTTTCGGTAATCATTCAACGTCTCTATTTCAAATACACAAAGAAAAAATTTGGTGAAGGAAAAAGAGTTTTCAAAATGGCGCCTATTCATCATCACTTTGAACAGTTGAATTGGGCAGAACCTAAAATTGTAATCAGGTTTTATATCATCACAATAATTCTTGCAATCGTAAGTTTAGCTTCATTCAAGGTAAGATAGTGAATATCAGCGGAATGAAAATATCAATCATTGGTGCAGTTAGAAGCGGTGTTGGCGCTGCAAAGCTGGCAAAAAAACTGGGCGCAATTCCATTTGTAAGCGATAGCGGATCAAAAGAAAAATTACAAAGCTCAATATCAGTTTTTGAATCGGAAGGAATTGCATACGAATGCGGCGCTCATTCAGAAAAAGTTTTTGATTGCGGTCTGATTATTACGAGTCCCGGCGTACCGACAGATTCAGCCATTCTCAAAACCGCGCGAGAGAAAAATATCAGAGTAATCAGCGAAGTTGAATTTGCATCATGGTTTTGTAAAGGCGGAATTATTTCTATAACCGGCACGAATGGCAAAACAACAACAACAGCATTGATGAATCATACTTTGAACGAGAGCGGAATCAAATGTTATTCTGCTGGAAATATTGGAGAAGCGTTTTCCGAGATCGTTCTTGACGTTAAGAAAGATGAATTCGTTGCTCTGGAAACTTCAAGTTTTCAATTAGACTTCACTGATAAATTCAAACCGTTTGTTTCACTGATTCTTAATATTACTCCTGATCATCTTGACAGATACAACAATAGCTTTGATGAATACATTGCAGCAAAAATGAAAGTAACAGAGAACCAAAACGAAGACGACTTTATCATTTACAATGCAGACGATTCTAACATAAAAACAAATTTGAAAAACACAAAAGTTCAAAAACTTGCCTTCTCTTTGAAAAGTGAAGTTCCAGCCGGCGCTTTTTGTAGGGAAGGCAAGATGTTCTTTTCCTTATCCGAAAAAGTTACAGAAGTTTGTTCGGCTTCCGATCTCTTTATTAAAGGCGAACACAACATTGCAAACGCTCTCGCTGTTCTGGCTGTTTCAAAACTTTTAGATATGCCGAATCAAAAAATCAGAAAGGCATTCACTACATTCAAAGGTGTTGAGCATAGAATAGAATTTGTCCGCGAACTTGACGGCGTTGAATATTATAATGATTCAAAAGCTACAAATGTTGATTCCGTAATTGTAGCTTTGAAAAGTTTTACAAAACCGATCTACTTAATTCTCGGCGGAAAAGATAAAGGTAACAACTACGACGACATTCGGAATTTAGTATTAGAGCACGTAAAGAAAATTTATGCAATTGGAATATCTGCACAAAAAGTTTTTGACTACTTCCATTCGATTGTTGAAACGGAAAAAAAAGAATCTCTCGAAACAGCTGTTGAAACCGGAAGAAGAGAAGCAGTCAAAGGTTCTGTTCTACTTCTATCGCCAGCATGTGCAAGTTTCGATATGTTTGATAACTACGAACATCGTGGTAAAGTTTTTAAAAATGCAGTAAATAAACTGGTTTAATGAATACACTAGTAAAAATATTGATCGTTCTGGTTGTTGCTATGATAGCGCTCGGAACAATTTTGGTCTTAACCGCCAGCGGAACTTATAGTTTATCAAAATTTAATAGTCTCTATTTTCTTTTCAAAAGTCATTTGTGGAAAGTTGTAGCGGCGTTTATAGCAATGATAATTTGCGCGTACTTCCCATACGACAAATACCGGGCGCACACAAAAGAACTTTTGTTCCTTATCATCGCAGTTCTTGTTTTAACATTTTTATTTGCGCCGAAAGTTAAAGGCGCTTCGCGCTGGATTGACCTTGGATTTTTTCAGTTCCAGCCGTCTGAAGCCGCAAAAGTAATTTTAATTATGCATCTGGCATTCATGCTGGAAAAAATGGGCGATGACCTTCTTGATTTCAAAAAAGGTTTTGTCTACCCGCTGATATGGATAGGAATTGTGAGCGGACTTGTCCTAATTCAACCGAACGTGAGTACAAGCTTGATAATTGCAATAACTTCATTTGCAATTCTCTTTGCCGCCGGTGCGCGTATAAAGCATATTACCGCTATCGTGGTTCCGTCAATGGCTGTTGTCGGTCTTGTAATAATGATTTTCAAACACTCACGCGAAAGAGTTGTCACATTCATTCAGAGTTTGATTAACGGCGGCGATATTAATATTCAAGTTAAACAGGCAAAGATTGCTCTTGGGAGCGGAGGAATTTTAGGAATAGGTTTGGGGCACAGCAGACAGAGTGATCTCTTCCTTCCGGAATCTTACGGCGATTTTATCTTTTCAATTCTTGGCGAAGAATTAGGTTTTATTGGAACCGTCACGATCCTCTTTTTATTCTTAATTTTATTTTTTACATGTCTTGTGATTGCGAAAAAAGCGCAAGATAAATTTGGTCAGCTATTAGTACTGGGTCTTGGTTTCAATATTATCGTTAGCGCTTTTATCAATGCGTGTGTTGTAACGGGATTAATTCCCACAACGGGAATTACACTGCCTTTCATAAGTTTTGGCGGAACATCAATTATACTTTTTGCTGTCTCTATTGGAATTATAGTAAACGTTGGAAGACAGACAGTTAAAACAACAGAATTAAAAATTGCGCAGGTAGGATGAAGATCAGAACTCCATATCGGTTTGTATTTGCAGGCGGCGGAACGGGAGGACATTTATATCCGGCTCTTGCAGTTGCTCAACAAATCCGTCTGTTGAAACCGGAATCTGAAATTTTGTTCATTGGTGCTAAAAATAAAATTGAAGAAAGAATTGTTCCTGAATATGGTTTCAATTTCAAATCAATTTGGGTCAGCGGGCTCTCAAGGAAATTGACTCTTATCAATTTACTGTTCCCGTTTAAACTCTTTGTTTCGATGATTCAATCTCTTCTAATAAATTTTGATTTTAAACCGCGAGTTGCTATTGGAAGCGGGGCTTATGTCTCAGGACCGGTTATTTGGGCTGCATCTGTACTTGGCGCAAAAGTGATTCTGCTTGAACAAAATAGTTATCCCGGTGTTACAAATAGAATGCTTGAAAAGAAAGCTCACGAAATTCATATCACGTTCGAAGAATCAAAAAAATATTTCAGAGATGAATCGAAATTAAAATTAAGCGGCAATCCGATAAGAATTAATTTAAAACTTACTGATAAAGCGGAAGCAGTTAAAAGTTTCGGTTTGGATCCATCAAAAAAGATTTTACTTGTAATTGGTGGAAGCGGCGGTGCACGTTCAATTAATCAAGCAGTCGCTGCGAATTTAGATAAGATGATCGAAAGCGGAATTCAAGTTATCTGGCAGACCGGTCAATTTTATTATATGCATTATAAAAACCTTGAAAATGAATCGGTAAAAATATTTCCGTTCATTAATGATATGTCTGCCGCTTACTCTTCGTGCGATGTTGTTCTTGCCCGCTCCGGTGCAACAACAATTGCAGAAGTAGCTTTTCTTGAGCTTCCGGTAATTTTTGTCCCATCGGAAAATGTGGCAGCAGATCATCAATACAAAAACGCAAAAGCTTTGAAAGTTGCAAATGCTGCCGAACTTATAGAAGACAAGAATTTAAAAGATGAACTATTGCCGGTTGTTAATGAAATAATGTTGAACGTTACACGCTATGAAATCATGAAGAAAAATATTTCGGCTTTTGCGAAACCTATGGCAGCAAAAACAATCGCCGAAAGGGCAATCAGTTTGGCAGAGATAATTTGAGGGATACAGAAATGATGATGAACACAATTAAAAATATTCACTTTGTAGGTATCGGTGGAATTGGTATGAGCGGTATAGCAGAAATTTTGCTGAGTCAAGGATTTAAAATATCCGGTTCCGATCTTGCTAAATCGGAAGTTACAGATCGTCTTGAAGGGCTCGGAATTAAAATTTATGAAGGGCATTCACCCGCAAATCTTAAAGATGCGGATGTTTTAGTTTATTCATCAGCGGTAGTTCTTGAAAATCCTGAAGTAAAAGAAGCAATCGCAAGAAAAATTCCGGTTATAAAACGTTCTGAAATGCTTGCCGAATGTATGAGAATGAAATATGGAATTGGTATTGCCGGTACGCATGGAAAGACAACCACAACTTCAATGGTTGGATTGATATTAACTGAAGCCGGAATTGATCCTACAATTATCGTCGGCGGAAAATTAAGCGGACTTGGCGGAACAAATGCTCGGCTTGGCAAAAGCGATTATATAGTTGTTGAAGCCGATGAGTTTGACAGAACATTTTTGAAATTAACGCCGGTTATAGCTGCTCTTACAACTCTTGAACGCGAACACCTTGATACTTATAAAGATCTGGCTGATATAAAAACCGCATTCGTTGAATTTGCGAACAAAGTTCCTTTCTTCGGTTTTGTTGTCTTGTGTTTGGATGAGCCGGCTCTTCAAGATATAATTCCGCAGATCAACAAGAAAATTTTTACTTACGGAATTACACCGCAAGCAGATATACGTGCGGCTAATATTACACATTCGGAAAAACATTCTGAGTTCAGCGTTATTTATCTCGGCAAAGATCTCGGAAATATCCGAATAAATATTCCAGGCTTGCATAACATCAAAAACTCTCTCGTCGCTGTTACAATTGCTAAAGAAATGGGAGTTGAGTTCAGCGTTATTAAAAAAGCACTTGAGAAATTTTCCGGTGTATACCGCCGCTTTGAGACAAAATATGATGATGATGTGATGGTGATTGACGATTATGGCCATCATCCAACGGAAATAAACGTAACACTCGATGGAATAAGACGCGGATGGAATAGAAGATTGGTCGCTGTATTTCAGCCGCATTTATTCTCACGCACAAAAGATTTTTACGCAGAGTTCGGCAGATCGTTCTTGAACTCCGATGTTTTTATTTGCACGGATGTTTATCCCGCACGCGAAAAACCGGTTGAAGGAATTACCGGTGAATTAATTTCCAATACTGCAAAACAGTTCGGGCATAAGAATGTTTATTACGAACCGGACAAAACAAAAATACCGGAACTGCTACAAAAAATTTATCAAAAGGGAGACATCATCATTACGCTCGGCGCAGGAGATATCTGGAAGTACGGTGAAAAATTTGTTGAATTTTTGAAAACAAAGAAAAAATAATTGATGACAAAGCTGGCAAAAATAGTAAGCATTACTTTTTTGGTTTTAATACTCGGAGTGATGATCTACTTATCAGTCGGATTGAAATCTGAGTCTGAAAACAAGATCAGCTTCATTTCTCTGGAAGGGAACGTCCATCTTTCAAAAGAACAGTATCTAAGTTTTGCCAACTTACTTGATAAAAATATTTATAGAAATCTAACGTTACAGTTCATAAAAGATAGAATTGAAAAACATCCTTACGTTCAGAATGCAGATGTAAGATATGACGGCAGCGGTAAAGCTTCAATTAGAATTACAGAAAAAGTTTTCGATTCAATTCTTTTAGATAGCAGCCGTCAATACATATTAACGGAAAATTTACAATTGCTGCCAATGCTGCCGGAGACAAAAAAAATTGATTATCCGGTAATCTCAAACGTTTTTACCGGGAATGGTTTTAAGGTTCTATCATCAATGAAAAAGAATTTGGATGTTGTTACTGCTGGCAAAATTATTTCAACAGTTCGATTGCTGAACCCGGAATTGGAAAAAGATTTTTCATCAATTGATCTGCAAAACGGCGGAGATATTATGTTGTATCTCTCATCGGCAGATTACCCAATCAAAATTGGACGCGGAAACGAGATTAAGAAAGTAATCTACTTTAATAATCTTTGGCAGTATCTGAAGGGAAAAGAAATAAATAATTACATGGAATATGTGGATTTGCGATTCGGCGGGCACGTATATCTCGGCATAATAGACTCGACTAACGGGTTAGTTAAGAATTTAGACGAGGGGCACAAGAAATCATGAAAAAAAATGTTATAGCCGGGTTAGATCTTGGCACTACAAAAGTTTGTGCAGTAATTGCCGAACAAGTTGAAAATAATTTAAACATTCTTGGATTTGGTGTTGCACCTTCTGAGGGATTGAATCGCGGTTTGGTTGCAAATATTTCTAAAACCGCGGAAGCAATTACAGAAGCTATGAACATCGCTTTGAATAGAGCAGGTCTTCAAGTTAAGGAAGTTAATGTAGGCGTTGCCGGTGAACATATCACAAGTCTGCGTCATAGAAATTACGTTACTATCAGCAATCCGGAAAAAGAAATCAGCCAGCAGGATTTAGACAGATTGCGTGCAGACGTTCAAACAATTAGAATTCCTTCCGACCGGCAAATACTTCATATCATTCCTGAAGAATATTCTGTTGATCATCAAGGCGGAATTGAAGACCCGATTGGAATGTGCGGTTCGCGTCTCGAGGCAGTGAATCATGTTGTGTTAGCATCTATTCCGGCAATTCAGAATATAAAAAAATCTGTTGAACGAGCCGGATATATTGTTAAAGATTATGTCCTTCAGCCCATCGCATCTAGCTTTGCTGTTCTTGAAGACAATGAAAAAGATTTAGGCGTGCTCTTGATAGATATCGGTGGCGGAACGACAGACATTGCAATCTTTCACCGCAGGTCAATCAAACATACAAAAGTAGTTGGTGTTGCTGGCAATCAGGTTACAAATGATATACGCGAAACACTTGGTATAGTAACCGCCGATGCAGAGAAGTTAAAAAAAGAACATGGCTATGCAACTGAACACGCTATCGTAAGGGACGAAGATATTTTCATAAAAGGTGTTGGCGGAAGAGGTAATGTAAAAATACCTTTGTCGCTTCTTACTCAGATCATCAGTGTAAGAATGAAAGAGTTGTTTTCAATAATTGATAATGAACTTCGCCACGCTGGATTTAAAAATAAAATTAAAGCCGGTGTTGTTTTAACTGGCGGCGGCTCGCTGCTTAAAGGATGCACGGAATTGGCAGAAGAAGTTTTTGGAATGCCCGCTCGTATCGGCGTTCCGCTCGATCTCGGCTCCGGTCTATCTAACGAAGTTGAAAGTCCAGAGTTTGCAACTGTTGCCGGATTAATCCGCGGAATTCCAGGAAGCAGATCGGAACAATTTACAACAGTAAAGACAACCGGCAAAGAAAGTAAATTAAATCTTGGCAAGACTTTCAAGAGAATACAAGAATTCTTTGATAAACTATAAATCAAATACCACAACAAGGAGGAATCATGTCAACTAATTCAGAAAAACGTCCACGTTTTATCACTTTGGAAACTCAAAGACCAATGTCTGCTCAATTAAAAGTTGTAGGAGTTGGCGGCGGTGGCTGTAACGCGATTGATAGTATGATTGAACGCGGATTGACCGGAGTTGAATTCATTGCAGTTAACACAGATGCACAGGTTCTCGAAGAAAGTTTGGCTACTCAAAAAATTCAGATTGGTACAAATGTAACACGCGGACTCGGTGCAGGCGCAGATCCCAATGTCGGAAGAAAGTCAGCTGAAGAAGACAGAGAAAAAATAACCCGTCATCTTGAAGGCGCAGATATGGTTTTCGTTACATCCGGAATGGGCGGCGGAACCGGTACAGGCGCGGCTCCAATAGTTGCATCAATAGCAAAGAGTATGGGTGCGTTGGTGATTGGCATTGTTACAAAACCTTTCGGTTGGGAAGGTAAACAGAGAATGAAAAATGCGGATGAAGGTATTGCCGATCTTAAACAGTACGTTGATAGTTTGATCGTGATTCCTAATGGAAGAATTCTAAGCATCATTGATACGGCAACAGCTGCAAAAGCAGCGTTCAATAAACCGAATGAAATTTTATATGAAGCTACAAGAGGTATTGCCGATATAATTACGGTGAAAGGAATTATCAATGTTGATTTTGCAGATGTTAGAACTGTAATGAGAGATAGCGGACAGGCATTAATGGGCTGTGGAATTGCAAGCGGAGAAAACCGTTCTGTTGAAGCGGCACAAAAAGCAATTTCATCCCCGCTTCTTGAAGGTATTTCAATCAAAGGTGCTAAAAATATTCTTCTAAATGTTACCGGACCAACCAATATGACAATGCAGGAAGTTGAAGCCGGTAATAATGTAATTTTTGAAGCAGCCGGCGAAGAAGCGAATGTAATCTTTGGAACTGTGATCAAAGATCAAATGAATGAATATGTTTCTTACACTGTTATTGCAACCGGTTTTGAAACAAAAGCAAGCTCACATACGATCAGTAATCTTAAAACTGAAAAAGCAGAACGTAAACAACAGGAAAAGAAAGTTATTAATTACGGCGGCTTTTCTTCAAAACGCGGGCAGATGGAATTGGAAAACAGCGATGATCTAAATGTGCCGACAATTCTAAGAGTGAAAAAAAATAATATGGATCTGTTCGAACAGAGTTCGATCGAAGCCGGTTTTAAAAATGAACGCAACGATTATAGCGATAGCGATTACTTCACAAATAAAAATAGAGATGAGGAAGACAGTTCCTCATTCTTAAGAAAAATTATGGATTAATAGATTTACGATTTATGAATTGTGATTTGCGATTTTAGATTTATTTCGCTAATTAAAATTCGCAATTATTAACCTTGCCTGCCGGCAGGTTCCAAATTCTCAATTCAAAAAGACCGTCATTGGTTTTCGCCTTGTTGTGGTAAACATAGAAATGAAAACTAATGCGGTCTTTATTATTAATCCGATACTCCTAACTATCAATTCACCATTTCAAAATCCATTCAGTTCTTTTAATCTCTTCGGCTTGAATCCTCCGTTTTTTTAAGGATTTCATACTCGTTGCCCAAAGCGAATTTTGTAACTTTAAAAATTTACGGTATGCTCGGTAGAGAAATTGCAACTTTAGTTAATGAGAACAAATCAGCCGGCTACTACAAAGTTGAATTTAATGCAAGTAAGCTGACAAGCGGCGTTTATATTTACACGATCAATGCAAACAATTTTATCCAATCAAAGAAAATATTGCTGATGAAGTAATTTCTGCTTTGGGGCGAAGTGACTTCGCCCCAATGTTGAAACAAGTTTTAATGCTTCAGATTTTTCAAATTTTACTCTCCATTCCAATTCAAATCCGGCGATTAAACATGTCTTCAGTTTCTGATAATCAATATCCTCGTTAAGAATTGTTCCGAGCTCTGTAGTTTTGGTATTCAATTCTGATGTTAGTGCATTTTTAGTTACTTCATCGGAGTTAATGTAATCAACAAGTTTTTTATGAAATGTTCCGCACAAAATTGAACCGTGCTGAAGGACGATATTGTTTAATTTTCTTTGTGCGCTTCCAATCAATTTCTTTCCGTTAAACTTCACTTCATTCTTGGCGGTACTTGCAAAACATAAAACACCGGATGGTTCTTCAAGCAATTTTGGAAAATCCGGCTGGTAATTTTCTAATTCCGATTTAGCAAGAAAGGGATTATAAATCTCCAATCCTCTCATCAGGGCATGGGAGACTTTAACATAAATTTCGCGCGGAGAAAATTTATAGTTAAGCGGAATCACTACCGAATATGTCAGTTCTTCGGCATGTAAAATAGCGCGACCGCCGGTAGGGCGTTTTACAACATCAATTCCATCTTGCTTTGTTTTGAATAGGTTTATGTCATCAAAACTTTGATTTGCGCCGAGGGAGATGCAGAATGGATTCCATCTGTAAATTCTGAAATAAGCTTCATCGGGTTTGCAATTGTGCACGAGCTCTAGATCGAACTCCATATTGTAGTTGCCCGTGTTAGCATCGGAATCGATTAAATGCCAAATCATTTACGAACTAATCCGCGTGTTGATTTCTCCATAAATTCAAGAATGCTTTTAACATGCGGCTGATTTCCAAACTTTTCAATAATTTTTTCTTTAGCCGCAGTTGGATTCAATCCGGATGAGTAATACAATCGGTAAGTCTCTTTGATCGCTTCGATATCTTCATTTGAAAAACCTCTCCGTCTTAAACCAATAATATTCAATCCCATAAAACGGGCAGGATAACCGGAAGTCATAATAAATGGTGGAACATCCATATTAGCCATAGAGCCGCCGCCAACCATTGCATGTTTACCAATTTTACCAAATTGATGAACCGCTGCTAAACCGCCGATTATAACTGTGTCTTCAATCTCTACATGTCCGGCAAGTTGAGCACCATTCGCAATAATACAATTATCACCAATGTGGCAATCGTGCGCTATGTGAACATAAGCCATGAGCAGACAGTTTTTCCCAATCCGTGTTTCGCCGGTTGCATGAGTTCCGCGGTGAAGAGTTGCAAACTCCCGGACGGTTGTGTCGTCGTCAATTTTTAATAGTGTTTTTCCTTTATCGAATTTTAGATCTTGCGGCAGGTTGGAAACCGAAGCTCCTTGAAAAATTTTTACACGTTTCCCGATTGTTGCAAAATCATAAATAACTACATTGGGACCAATCTCACACCCCTCATCAATTTCAACTTCATCATTAATGATAGAAAAAGGACCAACAATAATATCGTTTGCAAGTTTTGCTTTAGGACTTACGATTGCGGTTGGATGAATATTACGCATAGAATATTTTTTAATTTTCTTTTTGATTTTCTTTATTAGTAATTGCGCCCATAAATTCTGCTTCGGCAACCAGATCGTTATTCACGTAAGCGGAACCTTTAATTGAGAAATATTTACTTTTCTTACTGATAACTTCCGCTTCCAGATATAATTGATCTCCGGGAACAACAGGTCTTCTGAATTTAGCATTGTTGATGCTCATGAACATAACAAGATGGTTCTCGGGATCGAGGAAAGTATTTAAAATAAGAATTCCGCTTACCTGAGCCATCGCTTCAATAATCAAAACACCGGGCATAATCGGCTGCCCGGGAAAGTGACCCTGGAAAAACGGTTCGTTGATTGTAACGGATTTAACGCCTACAACTTTTTTATCAAGGTCCAGTTCAATGATTTTATCTACAAGTAAAAATGGATAACGGTGCGGCAGAATTCTTTGAATTGCATCAGCATCGAATACTACACCTTCTTTTTTAACAAACTGGAATTTCTTAACTATTTTTTTTTGCTGATAAAGACTTCTGATTTTTTTTGCAAACTCAACATTTGCTTTATGTCCGGGTCGTGCTGCAAGTATCTGAGCTTTGATTGGAACGCCAATAAGTGCAAGATCTCCCATCAGATCAAGAAGTTTATGACGTGCCGGTTCGTTTTTGAATCTAGGTTTATTGTTATTTAAAAATCCTTCGTGACTCATCGTCAGATCTCCGTCCAAACCAAGTTTATCTTTCAAACGATTCAGTCCGGCTTCATCAATTTCATGGTCAATTATCACGACTGCATTATCAATATTTCCGCCTTTGATCAAACCCTTATCGGCAAGCATTTCAACTTCGCTTAAAAAACTAAAAGTTCTTGATGGTGCAAATTCAGTTACAAATTCTTTTTCCAAATCGAATAAACCTGTGTGCTGGCTGCCAAGAATTGGAGTCTCATAATCAACCATCAGTGAAATTCGATAGCTATTCATTGGTAAAGCAACAATGTCAATTTTTTCTTCGTCATTATGGTACATCACCGTTTGATCAATAACCAAATAATCTTTCGGAGATTCTTGTGTAACGAAACCGGATTCTAAAAGTTTTTCAACGTAAGGCATTGCACTGCCATCACCTATCGGCGGTTCAATTCCATCTAACTCAATTGTAATGTTATCTATTTGTAAACCGACAATTGCAGCAAGTACATGCTCAACGGTATAAACTTTTGCAGAGCCAAGGCCAAGTGTAGTGCCTCGCGAAATATCAACAACAAAATCTGCATTAGCAGGAATTTCCGGTCTGCCGCCTAAATCTGTTCGGACAAATTTGATTCCGCTGTTTTCAGGTGCAGGTGTAAAAGTCATTGTACATGATGTGCCGGTATGCAAACCAATTCCGGAAAGTGAAACCGGTTTTGCAATCGTTCTTTGAAGTTCGAGCATCAATTACCTTTGGATGTTAGTTCAGAAATTTTCTCTTCCAAAGATGCAATTTTTTCTTCTAACTTTTTAATTTTTTCTGCATACGTGCCAAGGTTTCTTAAATGAGCTTCTCTCTTAAAAGCATCTTTAAATTCGATTGCAGGCGAGCCAAAATATTTGCCCGATTTTTTAATTGATTTTGCAACTCCGGATTGTGCGGCAATCATTACCTGATCTGCAATCTCTGCATGACCAATTATTCCCACTTGACCGCCGAACATACAATTCTTTCCAACTTTTGTGCTGCCTGCAATTCCGGTTTGTGCAGACATGACGGTGTTCTCTCCAACTTCAACATTGTGAGCAATCTGAACAAGGTTATCAATCTTAACACCTTTTCTAATTATAGTAGAACCCAATGCAGCACGGTCAATAGAAACATTCGACCCAAGTTCAACATCATCTTCTAATATTACGTTTCCAATTTGCGGCACTTTTTGATAAACCCCTTTTTCATCAGGAACAAATCCAAATCCATCGGAGCCAATAACCGTATTCGGATGAATAATAATGTTGTTGCCGAGAATGCAACTTTCGCGGATGGAAACATTTTGATAGATCAAACAATTAGTGCCGATCTTCACATTCTCAAGAATTACACTATTATGATAGATGGTCGAATCATCTCCGATAGAACAATCTTCTTCAATTACAACATTCTTACCGATGGCAACATTTCTACCAATCTGAACGGAAGGATGAATAGCTGCACTTGGATCTATTCCATGCAAATTGATTTCCGGTTTTAAGAATGATGTTATGATTTTTTGAACTGCGTCGGAAGGTTTTTTTACTTCGATGTAAGAAATATCTGTTCTGGTTTTTTTAAACTCTGGTCCAATTATAACAGCAGAAGCTTTGGTAGTGCTGAGGAATTTTTCGTAAGCGGGGAGATAGAGAAAAGTTAAATCGCCTTCTTTTGCTTCCTCGATTTTAGCAAATCCTGTTAATTCAATTTCGGGATTGCCGATAACAACACCGCCGACAAAGTCGGCGGCTGATTTCAAATTTATTTTCATAAATTCTCACTTAAGTTTGTCGATGACCTCTTTCGTCAGATCGTATTCTTCTTTGGCATACAAGAACAATATATCGCCGCTTCTATCGAAAACATAATCATAATCTTTTTCTTTTGCTATCTGTTGAATGACAGTAAAGATTCTATTCTGGATCGGCTTCATTAATTCTTCCTGCTTCTGAAAAAGTTCTCCTTTAACGCCAAATTTATCTTGGCGGTATTTGGAAACTTGATCTTCCATGGTCACCAGTTCTTTTTCAATTTCAACACGTTTCTGTTCGCTCAAAATTAATTTACGCTTGTCATAATCGTCGTATTTGGTTTTCCAATCCCTTTCCATTTTAGAAAGTTCTTCCTGCCACTCCTTAACCATAGCGTCAAGTTTTTTCTGCACATCTTGAGCATCAGGAAGCTGCTTCATGATTGTGTCGCTGTCCACATAACCAATCTTCAATTGTGCATTGAGTTTTTGTGTAAAAACAGCAAACAGAATTAACGATAGAACTAATCCGGTCTTTTTCATTTTGTACTCCCCGGTAATTATTTTTTACCTCTTTTAAGTAGATCGAGCACTTTGTAAGTAATATCGAACTGAGGATCGGCTTTAAGAAGAATTACTTCTCCTGCTTTATCAAAAACAAACTGCATGTTTTCGTCTTTGGAGACTTCATCAATAGCTTTGAAGATTTTTTCTTTAACCGGTTTCATAAATTGATCTTGTTTTACAAAATATTCGCCGTTTGGCTGATTGAATTTTGAATCTTGATATTGTTGTGCCTTTTGTACTTTTTCTCCATACTTCTGCTCGGCAACCTTAACTTCTTCGGGTTTCATAGTCTTAGCTTGCTTCTGGTAATCTTCAGATATTTTCTGAATGTCTGTCTTCATGCTGTCTAAATCTTTTCTCCATTTAGCAACTAATCCATCAAGATCAGCTTTGGCTTTAATAGCAGCAGGATACTGAGCAAGAATAACTTCAGAATCAACATAACCTATTTTTAAAGGTGTTGGTTGAGTAGTTTGTGTTTGAGCAAAAAGCGATGTAGAAAAAACAATTGATGCAAATAAGATAATTCTTTTCACGGTTACCTCTATTTTAATGTTTGTTAAAAACCTTTTCCAAATTGGAAGTGGAACATCCATTGCGGATCCTTTCCGTCAACACTTCTGCGGTCGAATCCATATCCATAATCGAACCCGATCAAGCCAATCGGATTTAATAATATTCTTGCACCGATACCAACTGAGCGTTTCAGATTGAATAAATCGGTTTTTTTGATATCCAAATAAACATTACCTGCCTCAGCAAAAGCAAGTAAATAAATTGGAATCGGTTCCATTGATAACGCCACTCTAAATTCTGTTGTAAACTTTGCCATCACGCTGCTGCCCCTAACATTGTTTGTAAGAGGGTCTCTAAGACCTAAACTGCGGTTTTCGTATCCGCGTAAAGGCGTTGTTGCAATGATCAATCCATTTCCACCCATATAAAAATATTCAAACGGCTGAATTGGAGTGTTGTCTTTTAACTCTCCAATATAACCCAGATCTGCCGAAGTGTAAAGTACAAATCTATTACTCCTAAATAAAGGTCTGTACCATTCAGCTTTAAATTGCAATTTGTAATAGTCAACATTTCCCGGTAAGAAAGGTCCGCCGGAAAGTTCACCATTCAACATAATTTTAGAACCGCGCGTGGGGAAGATTGGATTATCAATATCGGTTCTTGAAATTGTGGCGCCCAGAGTATATTGACGTGATAGACCGGTGGGATAATATCCGGCGCCGTCTATTACATTGTTGTATTGAAAACGCATTGTACTTTGAACATAGAAGAAATCGTCCGGCCATGTTAATCTTTTTCCTACTCGGAAAGTGATACCCGACTGCTGAAGATCGTAAACATATCTTTGACGTGTATCGAACAGATCGAAGCCAAGAGAAGTAGGTGTATCCATGAACCATGGTTCAGTAAAACCAAGAGAGAAAGTTCTGTAAAAATTTCCTACGCCAAACTGCCAGTTGAAATTTAGAATCTGCCCGCCGCCCATTTGAAGCGGTTCTGCAAGAGAAAAATTTGATAAAGTAAAACCAACTGCACCGCTAAAACCAAACGCACCGCTGTAACCCACAGAAGCATTTAAATAATCGCTCGATTTTTCTTCAACTTTATAAATGATATTTACAATGCTGTCGTTAGCAGGTCTGTAATCAACACCGTTTTTATAGAGACTTTCGGAATTGAAATACTGAAGATTAGCAAGCTGCTGTAAACTTCTTAAAATATATCCGCGGCTGAAATAACTTCCCGGAATTGTATAGAGTTCACGGCGTATAACTTTATCTTTTGTTTTATCATTGCCGGTAATATCAACTTTACCAACTTTAAAACGATTCCCTTCATTAATTTTAATCCTGATATCTATCGAATCTGCAGCTACTTTTTCTTCTTTAGCATCAAGTTGGAATCCAAGATATCCATTGTCCTGATAGAGCGAAGATACATCCGTTTGTTTTTCATTGTAATGAAGATTCTGATTGAATTTTTCATAATTGAAAACATCGCCCTTCTTAAAAGCAAGACGTGCGCTTAATTCTTCCGAAGGATAAACAGTGTTACCTTCCCAAATAATATTCCTAACTTTGTATTGCTCACCTTCATAAACATCAATCAGCACATCCAGATGTTTTTTGTCTTCGGAAAAGACCGTACTGTCGCGAAGAACAACAAAATCTCTGTAACCATTCTTTCGATAAAAATTTGTTAGAAGTTCTTTGTCTTTTTCAAATTTATCTTTCTTGAATTTTGGAGAAGACCAGAATTTCCACCACTTTGGTTCTTTAGTTTCATCGAACTGGCTAATTAAATCATCATCGGCGTATGCTGTATTACCATGGAATTTAATACGATCGATTGTAACCTCATCGCCTTCAACAATATCCAATATAACAACTGTACGATCTTTTATTTTAGCAACCGAATTTAGAGAGGAATTTTTATCGAGTTCGTAAGTAGTTTTAAATTCTTTGGAAAGATCTTTTTCATTGCGCCATGTTACACTTAATTCTTGACCTGAAGTGTCTGCATGAAAAAATGTATAGTAGCTTGGTACTATTTTAGCGTTCAGATAGCCGTCGTCATCATAAAGCGATTTAATTTTATTTACAAGGCGTGTTATCTCTTGCGGTTTTAGAGTTTGTCCGCGAACAATATTTATTTTTTTGTTTATATCGTCGCTGCTTATTTCATCATTGCCGTTCAAAACAATTTTCTCGAGACGAGGATATTCTTGAATTTTCAATTGAAGAAAAACACCATTTTCAATTTTCTTCTCAATTAAAATTTGTATGTATTGAAAAATTCCCAAATTCCATAATCGTTTTATTGCATTGTTGGTTTGATCGCCAGGCAAGGTAATTTCATCCCCAACTTTCAACCCCGAATTTGCAATAATAGTGGCGGCATCTGCGGACTTATTTCCAATAACAGAAATACCAAGGATTTTGTAATTAATCTTTTGCGCTTGCGGATAAACTTCAGCTAATGTAATAAGTAATATAATTAGACTAAGCTTTAACCACTTTTTGGGAGTGTGTTTTATCATTATGCTCTTTTATCTGTTTGCTCGATAGTTGTTCGCTAACCAAACCAAATCTTCTTTCTCTCTTTTGAAAATTTTTAATTGCCTCTATCAAATGTTTACACCTGAAATCGGGCCATAACACATCTGAAATAAAAATTTCTGAATACGCAATCTGCCAAAGCAAAAAATTACTGATTCTAAATTCACCGCCGCTTCTAATTAATAAATCCGGCTCAAGCAGTCCTTTAGTAGAAAGATTTCCCGAAATTGTCTCTTCAGTTATCTCTTCTGGTTTTATCTTTCCGGCAATTACTTGTTTGCTTATATCTTTTACTGCCTCAACAAGTTCCCATCTTCCGCTATAACTAAGAGCAAGGTTTAAAATCATTCGACTGTTATGCGATGTTTTATCCAATGCAGCTTTCAATTCATCCTGAACAATATTCGGGAGCGAAGTAGTATCTCCAATTGTCGTCAATCGAATATTATTACTATTCAATTCATCTGTTTCGTTCTGAAGACTTCTTACAATTAATCTCATCAATGTAGAGACTTCATCTTTGGGGCGGTTCCAATTTTCCGTAGAGAAAGTGTAAAGAGTAAGAATTTTTACACCGAGTCCAACACAAGTTTCTACAACTTGACGTACCGATTCAACACCGCGCTGATGTCCGGCAACTCGTGGCAGGCTTCTTTTCTTTGCCCATCTACCGTTTCCGTCCATTATTAATGCGATATGCTGAGGGATGTTGCCTTTTGCTTTTACATCTTCAACTAATTTTTTATCAGCGGCACTTAGTTTTGTAGCCAACTTATCTTGTCATCCTCAAATTTTGGCTCGAAAAAATAGTTCCCGTGCGTGTAAATGTCAAGAAAACTAAGTTTTGAAATTATGAACAAAATTTTAGGTAAAAATTATTTCGACGTGTTAAGATCACATCAGTAGGATTTAACTAAAGGGTATCTCTAAAAACTATTATTTAAAAAATAAAACACCGATTTACCCCCGTGGAATAAAGTGAAATTTGAATTCTTATTGAATATTGATAATACTATTCCACGGGGTAAACGGATTTTCGCAGATTAGCTTTTGAAGTTATTAGAGATACCCTAAATAGGATTCTTAGAAAGAAGTAAGGTAGTAAGTAATTTTTACTAAAGCAGTTAGAAAATTTTGACAAGTGCGAGCGATTGTAAGTTGTTTTATTTGAGGGCTTTCCTATAATATACATTATAAGAAGCCATACTGCAGAAAAGGGGAAACAAGTGTTGTTATTTCTTATCTCCCCTTTTAAAAATTACCATCCACCTAAACCAGGGTGGTCAGGGCTCACGTATTGTTTCCCATGAATGCCAGCACAAGGGTCATTAGAGACTTCCTGAATTATCGCAAATTCGCCCCAGATAACTGGACCAATTTCAGTTCCATTAGAATTATACCATACACCACCGACATTATTTGCATCAAGAGGCACTGCTACTATCTTAACAAAGTATGTCCATTGGCATTTTTTTCCGTCCAGAGTATATGTACCGGACATATGATTTGTCAACCATGCGCCTGAGCCTCTATAACTGATATAACCAAAATGTCTATCTAATTTTCCGTCACCATCGCAATCTTTGTTAGAAAGCCAAGCATCATTCCATTTCATTTGTAGGTTATCATCCTTATAGTCTTGGCACCAAGCAGCATTTCTATAAGCATCACAGTATTTACCATTAAACAGATGAGCTTGGTAATTGTATCCCCATTTGTCGTACCCAGTTTTAATTACTGAGCCATCAGAAGCAAGTAGAGTACCGGACTGAATTGTTACACAGCCATCATTTGCACCAGTGACTGACTTACTTAGTGTATTATTTTTTTCTCCCGGTTGGGTTAATTCAGATTGTAAGTTATCACAACTGAAAACAAAAAGGGATAATAGCAGTAAAGGAAAAAGAAAAAAAGAAATTCTTTTCATAACAACCTCCATTAAATTTTTTAAAAATAAATCAATAACGGAAAGGTCTAATATTCGGCTGGGGAATATCGTTATAAACGATAGCATTTTCATTAAACTAATAATAAAATAAGGGAAATAATAATTATGGTCAATAAGAAAATACAACTCACAAGCAAAATAATATTAGCAATTCAAGTTCAAGGATCAGAGGATTTTTAGGTGGCAAAAGAATAGTTAAGTTTACAACATAAAGAAAAAAGAGAGAGAAGATGGAGAAAATACAAGAGTTGGCAGAGTTGTTATTGCCGGAAGGTATACTAGAATATTTTGAATATGCAGGCTATGAGCGAAAAGGTAAAGAGGAATCACAGCCATACGGAGAAGTAACAATTATCTTGGTAGAGAAAAACGTAGTGCCCAAATTACCTGGGGAATACAGAGATAGAAAAATACGCCAGAAGGGATTCAAGGAAATCAGAGTAGATGATTTTCCGGTACGTGGTAAGAAAGTAAAACTGTTACTGAAAAGAAGAGTATGGCAAATCGAAGGAATAGAAGAGCTCTACAAAAGAGAAATATTAACAACGTATCCGGGAACTAAGTTAGAGAAAGAGTTCGCTGCTTTTTTAAAAGGAGGAGATTGAGCGTAGTCCAATAGAAATATCCACAGTAGCTATAGCCAATAAATTGAAACCCAACACATTGGAAAAGCAATACAAGAATGTACTTTCAGATTATCACCAATTCAGAGAGAAAAAAGAAAAAGAGATAGAGGAAGAATCGTTTGTCTTTCCAGAAAACTTTGGCTCAGATATGGCAATAGATGAGACGGGCTTAATAGAGGGAGAACTCTATACGATAGTAATCAACAAGAGAGCAAAAGGTAAAAAAGGAGCTTTGGCAGCAATAATCAAAGGTACGAAATCGTCAATAATAACAAGGGCAATAACAGATAAGGTACCATTTGAAAAGTTGGTGAAGATAAAAGAGATAACTTTAGATTTAGCAAACAGTATGGATTGGACGGCTCGACAAATAGCTCCCAACGGATTGCATACATACGATAGATTTCATGTTCAGCAGATAGTAACAGACGCAGTTCAAGCCATACGTGTAAACCTAAGATGGAAAGCCATAGAAGAAGAAAATAATGCAGTAATGAAAGCAAAAGAATTAAAAGTTGAATTCCGACCAAAGACATTCAGTAATGGCGATACTAGGAAACAGTTGTTGGCACGCAGCAGATATTTTTTATATAAGCCGCGGGTCCGATGGACAAAAACACAAAAACAGAGAGCAGAAATATTATTCAGAGAATACCCGGAACTTTTGGAGTCATATAATTTCTCGATCTACTTCCGAAACTGTTACGAGTACAAAAACAAAAAGTACAGGTTTCAAGATTGGATAGAAAAAGTAGAGTCAACGAGTTTGAAAGAAATGAAAGTAGCTGCACAAACAATAAAACGTCATCTCGGAGGTATCTTAAACTATTTTGAGAATGGAGCTACCAATGCGGCTATCGAAAGTTTTCATGCTAAATTAAAACTGTTTAGGCAGAGAATCAGAGGTGTAATTGATAAAAACTTTTTCTTCTTCAGAATTATCCAATATTTTGCTTAATCAACTTTTGCCACCAAATAATCCGGTGAGCCCAAAATGTCTATCTAATTTTCCGTCACCATCGCAATCTTTGTTAGAAAGCCAAGCATCATTCCATTTCATTTGTAGGTTATCATCCTTATAGTTTTGGCACCAAGCAGCATTTCTATAAGCATCACAGTATTTACCATTAAACAGATGAGCTTGGTAATTGTATCCCCATTTGTCGTACCCAGTTTTAATTACTGAGCCATCAGAAGCAAGTAGAGTACCG
>JAJYXU010000101.1 GCA_021801605.1 Bacteroidota bacterium | reverse complement strand
GGCATATGAAAGATTTTGTACAAGAGAATAAGTTGATTTTACTTGGGAAATTGACGGCTGGATTAGTACATGAAATCAGAAATCCGTTATCTGCCATCAAACTAAATCTTGATTATATGAAGATGGCTCAAGATGATTTACCGGCAGATATCAAAGAGATTGTTGCCGATACCTTAGATGCTTTTGAACAAGTGAATTTTTTAATTGAAGACGTTCTTGATTTTACACGCAAGCCAACAGAAAAATCCCATCAAGTATCAATTTCTGCATTAACTGATAAGTGCCTGAAAATTATTTCAACTACTGCCCGCAGTAAAAGAGTAACAATTAAAAAAGAATTTGAAAATGATCTGCCTTTACTGAATGTGAATAAAAATAAATTGATACAGATTTTTCTGAACCTGATAAACAATGCCATCGAAGCTTCTGAAGAAAAGGGCAATATTATCATTCGCAGCTCAAAGAAAAATTTGGATAATGCTTCTTATGTGGTCTGGGAAACGCAAGATTTTGGAATTGGAGTTAAACCCGAAGACAAAGAAAAAATATTATCCGGATTTTTTACTACAAAAAGTAATGGACATGGAATTGGTCTCGGCGTTTGCAAAATGCTCTCAGAAGAAATTAAAGCCGAAATGATTTTTGAATCAGAATATGGAAAAGGCACAACTTTTTCAGTTAAATTTGCCATGGATGATAAATAATAGTTACTCTCACAGAAAAGATGAAAATTATGACAGCAAAAATTCTGATAGTTGACGATGACGACCTGGTTGCAGCCTCGTTAAAAAAAGTTTTAATAAAAATAGGTTACGATGTTTCCGCTTGCTTAAATGCCGGAGAAGTTGAACAGTTCATCGAACAGTTTCAACCGGATATAATTCTTCTGGATATTTATCTTACAACACATAATGGTATTGATGTTCTCCGTTCACTTAAGAAAAAACATTCTGCCCTTCCTGTAATTATGATAACCGGTTATGCAGATGTGAAAATGGCTGTTACCGCTATCAAAGCCGGTGCATTCGATTTTCTTTTAAAGCCGATTGACCTTGAACAGCTCAGATTTGTTTTAGAAAAAGCAGTTGAGAATCTTAGTCTCAAATTGGAAGTTAATAAGCTTCATACTTTATTAGAAGAGAACGAACTGACAAAGGAATTTTTTGGTAAGAGCTCAAAAATTCAGCGTATTGTCTCTTCTGTAGAAAAACTTGCTAAGAGCACAGACACAACAATTCTTCTTGAAGGAGAGAGCGGTACAGGCAAAGAAGTTTTTGCAAAGTTTATACATCAGCAAAGCCCGCGCTGTAACTCTACCTTCATTACAATTAACTGCGCCACAATTCCTAAAGACTTAGCTGAGAGCGAATTATTTGGGCACGAAAAAGGCGCATTTACAGGTGCTTCGACAAAAACCAAACTTGGTAAATTTGAACTGGCAGACGAAGGAACAATTCTTTTAGATGAAATTGGCGAGCTTACTTTAGATCTTCAGGTAAAACTTTTACGCGTTCTTCAAGAAAGAAAATTCTACCGGCTTGGTGGAGAAAAAGAAGTTTCTGTAAATGTCCGAGTTCTTGCCGCAACAAATAAAAATTTGGAAGTAGAAGTCGGCAGAGGAATGTTTAGGGAAGATTTGTACTATCGCTTAAATGTTGCAAAGATAAATATTCCTCCCTTGCGCGAAAGAAAAGAAGATATAATTTACATTGCTTACTCTTTCTTAAATGAATTTGCAAAAAAATTTGGTAAAAATATTGCGGGAATTGATTCCGCAGGACTGGATCTTCTGAAGTCTTATTCATGGAAAGGTAATATAAGAGAATTGCGCAACGTGATAGAAAGAGTTGTTTTACTTGCCGAAGAAGAAGAATTGAGCGATCATCACTTTTCATTTTTGATTGAAGGTAAAGAAGCTGGTGGGAATGATGATGAAAAATTTATTCTTCAGGTTCCGCCAAAAGGTGTAAAAATTGATCTGGTTCTAAGAACGCTGATTCAGAAGACATTAAAAATTACAAACGGTAATCAAGTTAAAGCAGCAAAAATTCTTGGACTTTCCAGGTCGAAACTACGCTATCGAATGGAACAACTGGATATTGAAGTAACTAAGAATATTAACTGATTCACAGAATTTTTTTTAGATATCATTTCGGTTTTTCTTCCACTTTTCATTTTTCCCCTATTTATTTCTTTTAGGGTACTTCTAAAAACTATCTTTTGTAAATATTTAACGCAGAGAACCTACCTGCCGGTAGAGTCTGTTGCACAACTTGAATATGTCATTCTGAGCGAGTCTACGAGTGAAGAATCTCACACTTAAATTTAGAATTAGTGCGATTATTAGCATAGAGATTCTTCATTTCTTCGGCTAATGCCGGATTCATTCAGAATGACAAGTTCTGCAACACGCTCGGTAGGCAGTAGCAAAGAAAAAGCAAAGTTCGCAAAGGATATTGAAGTTTTTAGAACTACCCTTTAGTGAATAGATTTTTGCATTTCCTTGACGATATTCATTAATTATTTCAAAAACCATCCGATAATAGATCAGTGCATTTAGTAGTTATTCCTAAATGTAAACGACGGTTAAAAGAAAATTATATGTGTGATTATTCGCAGTTGGCTAATATTCAACACGCAATGGCACATAACGCACGATTTTATTAAACAAAAATGAAAATTATTAAGGCACATTAATTGTCTTTACAAGCAACTAATAAAATAGTTTGATTAAGAGATTAATTAATAAACACACCACTATTTAAAGATGCGACATGAAAATGTACGACGAGTCAAAAACGATTAACCTTTTAAGAACAAGCGAACCGGAAACAAAGATTGGGGTATTAAACGATCTTGACCAGAAGGAATTATCCGGCGCAGTATGTGAGTTCGTTTCGAATTTGCTTACCGATGAAGATAAGGGCGTACGTAATGCTGCAACAATGCTAATTTTAAACAACCGCAATCCAAAATTTCCGGCGCTTGTAGCACAGTTTGTTAATTCGCAAAATATATCTGTCCGAAATTTAGCCGGAGAAATATTAATTAAACTTGGTTCACTATCGGTAGAACCGCTAATAAATTTCAATCACGAGAACGATAACGACACACTCAAATTTATCATTGATGTACTTGGACTAATTGGAGATGAACGCGCTGCACTTTTTATAATGGAAGTTATCAGTGCAACAGAAAATGATAATGTTGTTCTCGCATGTCTGGAAGCATTGGGTAATATTCGTTTTGAAGGAGCGGTTGAAATAATGATTCTATTTTATGATAGGAACGAATTATACAAACCAACATTGGTAGAAGCCCTGGGCAAAATAGGGTCTAAGACCGCATTGGATTTTCTGGTTGCCCGCTTTAAGGACGAAGATGAATTAACAAAATATTCTATTCTGGAAAGTTTAGGTGCACTTGGCGATATAAATACATTTTTCTTTTTACTGGAACAGATGATGGAGATTAGCGGAACGCTGGTGCTTCCATTAATTACTTCGATTTTTACACTCAAACAAAAATTCAATCTCGATATTCCTTTCGATAATAGAATGAAAAATCTTCTGCTTTACACAATTGCGGAAGGTAAACCAGAGCATAAAAAAATAGCATTCACTCTTGTGGATTCTTTTGATGATAAAGACATTCTTAGCGCAAGTCTTAGTCTCTTGGGAGATGATTTTGAACTGGATGAAATGATCGGCTCAAAAATTTATAGAAATTCAGAATTCATTTATTATGAAATTACCAGATTGATAAATCAAAATCCGCATAATCTGAGAAACATTCTTAACTTATTCTTATCAACAATAGATTATGTAAAAGCATATTCGTTGCAGCTTAACGTCTCACCAATGGATATAAGAAACATCATTCACGGTGTAAGCGGATTGTTAAATCATCACGATGAAGAAGTAAGACGGCTGTCTATGGAAATTCTATTTGAACTTGATCGTGAAAGCTCACTTCTTTTTGTTGATGTTATGGCTGTTGATGAAAACAATTGGAACCGTTTAAGACTCCTCGAAATTATTGAAAACATTCCCGGAGACGCATTCAATTCGGTTATCCAAAAATTAGTTGATGATGAAAATGAAATGATACGAGAAAGAGCCACCTATATTGCAGGCATTAAAAACATTTCTCCACAATCCATAAATGCGAACTGAAACTATGAATCCAACACTTAATCCTTCGGAAGTCGCTAAACCATTTACGTCTTATTCAGAAAAGCCGGCGTTAATGTCTATTGCATTGTTTGATGCCATCCGTAAATATATTTACGAAAATTCCGGCATCTATTTTCAAGACAATAAAAAATATTTTCTTGAAAGCCGATTACAGCGCAGAATGAACTTTCTTGGATTAAAAAGATTCGAAGAATATTTCGATATGATTAAGTTCGGAACCGGCGCTGCTGCGGAAAAAAAATATTTTTTTGAGGCAATAACAATTAACGAAACATTTTTTTTTAGGAATCAGCCGCAGCTGGATGTTCTCGCTTCTCAAATTTTTCCGGAAATTATTACATCTAAAGCTACGCTGGGAAGAAATAAAGTCAGAATTTGGAGCGCCGCCAGTTCCTCGGGCGAAGAAGCATATTCAATTGCTATGATATTTCAAGACCTTATTAAACCGCGTTATCCAAACGTTGAATTGGAAGTTGTTGGAACTGATATCAACAATGCTGTAATTGATACGGCTAGAAGCGGAGTATACCGTGATTATTCCGTGCGCAATACTCCACCATACTACCTAAAAAAATATTTTAAGCAAAACGGCGCCGCATTTGAAGTCAATCCGGAAATAAAGAAGATGGCAAATTTTAAACTAATGAATCTTTACGATGACACTTTAATGAAAACTATGTTCAACTTTGACGTAATCTTTTGCGCGAACGTGTTGATTTATTTTGACCAGGCATCTAAAACAAAAGTTATTGCCAGTTTATACAACTCCTTGAACAAAGGCGGGCATCTATTTATTGGCTATTCAGAAACACTTCATGGTATTTCCAAAGCATTTAAATTGCTTAGTTATCCAAACACTGTCGGCTATAAAAAGGAGTAGGGGTTTATGAAAAAAGTAATATTAGTTGCGGATGATTCTCCAACTATAAGAAAATTTGTTTCAGTTGCTCTATCTGTTAAGGGTTTTGAAATAATCAGTTGTTCGGATGGTATGGAAGCAATTGAAATTCTTCCCAATCAAAAAGTTGATTTGGTCATTACTGATTTGAATATGCCAAATGTTGATGGATATGAATTAATCACTTCGATAAGAAAAAACGGCGAGTACCACGATCTTCCCATTATTGTCCTTTCTTCACTCGGCAATACCGAAGATATACAGAAAGGATTGGAGTGCGGCGCTAATTCATATCTCGTTAAACCGTTTGATCCTAAACGGGTTGTTTATGAAGTTTCTAAATATCTAAACTAAAGGAAGAACTATGGCACTTAAATTTTTAGTCGTTGATGATTCGGTAACAATGAGAAGAATTGTTGCTAATTCGTTAAAGACTATCGGTCACGATCATTTTGTTGAAGCTGGAGACGGCAGAGAAGCTCTGGCTAAATTATCAACTGACGATACAATTAATTTCGTAATTACAGACTGGAATATGCCCGATGTTTCCGGTCTTGAACTTGTAAAGGCGATCCGCTCAAATGATAAATTTGGGACAATACCAATTCTAATGGTTACAACACGCGGGCTAAAGGAAGATATTGTTGAAGCACTTCAGGCGAAAGTAAATAACTATGTAGTTAAACCATTCACCCCGCAGATACTAAAAGAAAAAATCGAACAGATAATTAGTTCGGCGGTTTAAGGGGAAAATTATGGATCAAAAAATTAGTATGGAAAATATCTTTCAGAAATTAGGGGACTTAAAATCATTTTTTATCTATGGACAGAAATTGATACCCATTCTTCAAAAGATTTTAGATTTTATGCAGGACACAGTTCCCCTTTTAGAAAATGTGAACCGTTCTATTCAAGAAAGCACAAGTAAAATGCCCAAAGCAGCTTTGCAGATTAACAGCGTTACAAATGCAACTGAAGTTGCGACAACCGAAATCCTTGATATTGTTGACGGGATGGCGGTTGATGTGCAGGGTATGCAGTCAAAATTAGAATCTCTCAAGGAAAAAATCGGGGATGATGACATTGCCTCGCTTCTAGCACTTGTTGTAAAAATTCAAGAAAGAATGATGAACATTACAATTTCGCTGCAAGTACAGGATATAACCGCTCAGCAACTGTCTTCGGTTAATCATCTGATCCAATCAATTCAGGAAAAACTTGGCGGACTTCTAACCGAGTTAGACAATAAAGAGAATGATGAACTAACTGTTGATGATCATCAGTTTCCAAGAGACGCAGCATTCAATGCAGATGCCCGGTATGACAAAAACACAAATTCACAAGAATTAGTAGATTCATTAGTTGCCGATAATTTAACTAAAGCATCACAAGCTGAAATCGATAAACTCTTTGCAAAACAATGAATGAAAATATCCCAAATCCGACCCTCATCGATCCCGACATGAAGGAGATTGTTGAAAGCTTCTTAATTGAGACGAAAGAAATTTTAGAAAAATTGGATTTTGATCTTCTCGAACTTGAAAAGAGACCGGAAGATTCCGATCTGCTTAATCAAATTTTCAGATCGTTCCACACTATCAAAGGAACGTCTGGATTTCTAGGTTTAGAAAAACTTCCACAGGTTACACACAAAGCCGAAGACATTCTGAACAAACTCAGAAAAGGGGAAGTTAACTTAAGCACACATTTGATGGATGGAATTATTCTGGGCTACGATACAATTAAAGGACTTCTGAAGAAAATAGAGATTGATAAGAATGAAGACTTTAATACAGACGAAGCAAATTCTACGCTTGAGTATTTGATTAATGAAATTGAAAATGGCAAGACTACCTCTGAAATTGTTGGTGTAAAGAATCTAATTAACGAACTTGATCAGAAGTCGAAAGAAATTCTTGCCGCAGATGCAAATTTTTCTGAACCAAAACAAAATCAGAATGATGACATCAAACATCATTTAATGAAGCCCGCTCAAACCGCGTCGGTTCAAGAAAACACAATTCGTGTTGATGTTGATAGACTCGATGATCTATTAGATATTGTTTCCGAAATTGTTCTTGGAAGAAATCGCCTATCACAGGTAAATTCTAAATTCGCAATTGAAAATGAAGGCACAGTATTTTCTAAGGACTTCGGTGAGGTTACAAAACAATTAGATTTGATGACTACTGAGTTGCAGCTAGTTGTAATGAAGCTCCGTATGATTAAAATTGGAAAAATATTTAACCGTTATCCCCGTCTTGTTCGCGACCTATGCCGCGATCTTGGAAAAGAAGTTGAACTTGTAATTAAAGGTGAAGATACCGAAGTTGATAAAAATCTTATCGAAGAGATAAACGACCCGCTTGTTCATCTTATCCGTAATTCTGTTGACCACGGAGTTGAAAGTCCTGAAACCCGTAAGAATGCCGGAAAGAATCCGAAAGGAACTGTTATACTTTCAGCAGAACATGTAGGCAACAATATTGTTATTACAATTGAAGATGATGGAAAGGGAATCGATCCGAATGTGATTCGTGAAAAAGCGATTGAAAAAGGATTGGTAACACGCGAACGTGCTAAAGAATTTTCTCGGCAGGAAATGATGCATTTAATTTTTCTCCCCGGCTTTTCGACCGCAGAAAAAGTTTCAAATGTTTCAGGACGCGGTGTTGGGATGGACGTAGTAAAAACTAATGTTGCAAAGCTGCGCGGAATAATCAACATAGAATCTGAAGCGGGAAAGGGAACAAAAATTATTATCAAACTTCCCCTTACATTAGCAATAATTTCTGGTATGATTGTTAAAGCTCTCGGCGATTTTCTTGTTATTCCACTTGGTTCAGTAATTGAAGTTCTGCGAGTTAATAAAGAACAAATTCATTCTATCAAAGGAAAGGAAGTAATAAAATTACGCGATTCGGTTCTTCCGCTTGTTACGTTGGATTATCTTCTTGCCGGTAAATCCAACGGAAGAAAAAAAGAAGAACAAGACTGGCAATACGTAGTTGAAGTCGGAATTGCAGAGAAACGTTACGGAATAAAAGTTGATGAATTAATAGGTCAACAGGAAGTTGTAATCAAATCGCTTGGATCTTACCTCGGGAAAATTGACGGCGTTGCCGGATCTACAATAATGGGAGACGGTACTGTTGTTATGATTCTCGATATCATCGAACTGTTTAATAGATTGGAAAGAAATTCTTGAAAGAAAATATTTCTGTTTTAATAGTTGACGACTCGGCTTTCATGAGAAAGTCATTATCGATAATGATTGGAAGTGACCCCGATATTACTGTTGTTGGAACTGCACGTAATGGGCAAGAAGGATTTGATCTGGCAAAAAGTTTGAGACCGGATATAATCACTCTTGATATTGAAATGCCGGTGATGGATGGCTTAACTGCGCTCAAAAAAATTATGACCGAGTGTCCTACCTCTGTGATTATGATAAGTTCAATTACAACCGAGGGCGCGCAGGCAACAATAAAAGCTATGGAACTTGGCGCAATTGATTTTATTCCAAAGGAACTTTCTTATGTAAGTGTGAACATTGCTGCTATCAAAGAAGATTTAATTCAAAAAATAAAAGAGATTGTACGGCAGAAATCTTTGAAAGACCGGTTGAAAAGAATTAGAAATTCTACAACACCCGCGCCGCCTCCGAAACGATTCACAAATGTTATCCGCGATATTCCCCGTCTCGGTTTCAAAGCTATTGCAATTGGCATTTCAACGGGAGGTCCGTTCACTCTTCAAAAAGTTTTACCAATAATTTCGGAAAAAGTAAACGTTCCTATTTTTATTGTTCAGCATATGCCGCCCAAGTTTACTAAATCGCTTGCTGATAGGTTAAACGGAATGTGCCGGCTTGAAGTGAAAGAAGGTGAAGATAATGAACGTGTGAAACCGAACGTAATTTATATAGCGCCCGGCGGATATCATATGAAGGTTAGAAGCAATGGAATGAGCGGAATTAGTATTATTAATGTTACAAGTGAGCCGAGCGACACGCTTCACCGTCCGGCAGTGGATGTAATGATGAATTCCGTTCTTGACGTCTACGGCAAGTACACACTTGGTATAATAATGACGGGGATGGGAAAAGATGGCTTTGAAGCTGTAAAAAATTTGAAGAAACTCGGCGGTTACTCAATTGCACAGGACGAAGAAAGCTGCGTTGTATATGGAATGCCGAAAGCAATAGTTGATGGTGGAATTGCTGATCTGGTTCTGCCTGCAGAGAGAATTCCGGAAATGATAAACAGAGTGCTCTAAAAAGTAAAAATTTATTATCTAAATTATTTGAAGTAAGGAGAACTAATCATGCCAAATCGTTTTGAAGACTCGCTATTCAAAGATATTTTTTCAAAAAATAAATCATGTACCGGTAATCTCTTAAAAAGTGAAGAAGTTGAAATCAAAGGAATGGCAAAAATTGTTGTTGAAGATGATGAACTTGACGGCATACGCATCATATTGAAGAAAGACGCCAATGATTCTATCAAGGAGATAAAATTTGTTTGCTCGTGCGGTCAGACCAAATCAATAATTTTAGATTATACTGAATAATAGATTACAATAGTAGAATATTAGCCATAACCGACTTCCCCCGGTAAAGCATTTCATAAATTTCAAAACATTTTATCTGGCATTTGATTTGGGTGTGTAGTAATTAAAACTCAAAGGCAAAAAATGCCATCACCAGTAAAAATGCTGCAAAACCTTCTCGATTATTACTCTGTAAAAAATAAAGTTATTGCGAAAAATATTTCCAACATTGGAACAGAAAACTATAAAAGGGAAGATGTTGTTTTCAAAGATATGCTAGATGAAAATGTTAATTCATTTATCAAGACTTCAAACGAAAGGCATCTTAGTACACTCCGGATAAATGATTCAAACGATTCAAAGTTTGAGCACATCTACGATAATAGCAATGATATGGATTCCGGAGTTAACAATGTTAACATCGAACGCGAAATGTCCGAACTTGCGGAAAATACACTTCGTTTCAAGTTTGCCTCAAGAGAGGTCGGCATGTATTACAAGAATATTCAGAATGTAATTAAAGGAGGAGGTAAGTTTTGAAAATCTTGGGAAGCATATTCGGTTTGAATTTTAGCGCAAGAGGAATGAGCATTCAAAGAAAAAAAATGGATCTGATTTCTCAGAATATTGCAAATGCCGATACAGTACGTACTGAAAATGGTGAACCGTATAAAAGAAAATATATAAAAGTTGAAGCCGATCAGAACACATTTGCCAAAAATTTATCTACAGAAGGACAACTTCTAAAACTCAACACTTCGAATGAAAATCATTTTGCGGTTTCAAACAATCCGCAAAACTTTTCTATCTCTACCGATATGGGAAAAATGAAGATAGATGAAATGGTAGACCAGAAGCCCGGCGATCTTGTGTATATGCCGGAGAATCCTAATGCAGATGAAAAGGGATACGTTCAAATGTCTAATGTTAATGTAATCAACGAAATGGTTGATATGATTGCAGCTACGCGCAGCTACGAAGCAAACCTTCAAGCGCTTAACTCATCAAAACAAATGGTTAAAGATACTTTGGAGATATAAATGAGAGTTTCTACTAACAGTATTGGTAATTATCACCCGACTTATATGAAAGCTGCAGCCGCAAATAAAGCTGATGCGGCTCAAAAAGTTAACAATGAAATTATTTCTCCTGAAGAGAAAAAATATTTTGCACAGCTTTATCCAGCTAAGCAGGATGAAATAATGGGTTATCAATTATACAACTCGAAAGGAAAAGTTTCGGGTGTACACATCGGTTCACTTTTCGATAAGAGAGGATAAAATGAAAATTGAAGGATTTGGAAATTTATTGCAGAACACTATGCAACCGGGAAAAGTTAAACAGTCCGGTACAGAAGATTTTAATAATACGTTTTCCGATTTAATCAAAGATGTAAATCAAGATCAAATCGATTCTCAAAACACAATGGAGAAATTTGTTTCGGGCGAAGGTGTTCAGCTTCACGAAGTGATGATTGCCGGCGAGAAAGCAAAAACCAGTCTTGAGCTTTTGATGGAAATCAGAAACAAAACAGTTGACATGTTTAAGGAACTAACCAGGATGCCAATTTAATTATGAACTCAAATCCTCTTCAAGCTCTCTTCGGTATTCTAAATAAATTAAACCCCAAGCAGAAATTTATGCTTGGCGGCGGAGTTGTTCTAACGTTGGGTTTGCTCTCAATTCTACTTTTCTTTTTGAACGAGCCAAATTATACTTCACTTTATTCCGGACTATCACAAGAAGATGCTTCAAAAGTTGTTGAGTACTTATCAGGTCAAAAAGTACTTTATAAGATTGATGATAACGGGCAAACAATAAAAGTACCGCGGGAGAAAGTTTACGAACTTCGGCTTGCTCTTGCAGGAAAAGGAATTCCAAGTTCCGGCGTAATTGGCTATGAAATATTTGATAAGACAACGATGGGAATGAGCGAGTTTCTGCAAAAGCTGAATTATAAACGTGCACTCGAAGGTGAACTTGCAAGGACAATTCAACAGCAGGATGGAGTTGTTGGAGCGAGAGTTCATATTGCAGTTCCGCAAAAAACAATTTTTAAGGAAGAAGAAAAATTACCCACGGCTTCTGTTGTTCTGAAACTGAAAAGCAATTCGGCGCCATCCAAAGAAAATATTCAGGCAATAGTTAATTTATTGTGCGGCAGTATAGAAGGGTTGCAGCAGTCAAAAGTTTCAATTATTGATACGAAAGGAAGAATACTCAATAATGATAATGAGGAAGGATCGCTTGCCGTCGCTTCATCAAAACAGTACGAAATTAAAAAAAATGTGGAGAATTATTTAGCTCAAAAAGCTCAGTCCATTTTAGATAACGTGCTCGGATATGGCAATTCTATGGTTCAGGTGAATGCAGATTTGAATTTCGATCAAGTTGAAAAAACAATGGAGAATTATGATCCTGATTCTCAGGTGGCTATCAGCGAACAAATAATGAAAGCAAATAATTCGGGTAAAGCTCAGAACGATTCAACGGCACAAACGAATGATAATACACTTACTAATTATGAAGTTAATAAATCTATTGAAAAAGTTGTTGCAGAAAGCGGCAACATAAAACGTTTAAGCGTTGCTGCTGTTATCAATGATATTCCAAAAGAAGTAAAGAAGGGAAATAAAACTGAAACTGTGTTCGATCCGCGTCCGCAGGATCAGATAAATAAATTAGAACAGATAATTAAAAACGCTGTGGGCATAGATGTTCAAAGAAATGATCAGTTCTCAATTACCAATATACCATTCGAAACAAAACAGGTTGAAACCATAACTGAAGAAGCCGGCAAAACTGCTTTACCCGATGCTAACGAATGGATCAATCTAACATTTATAGTTGTTGCAATTGTCTCATCAATATTTGTTCTCAAAAATTTGATGAAGCGTTTGAAGAATGAACGGATTGTGATCGGAACGGTCAATCCCGGTCAATTTGAATTAAGCGGAGAAACATTAGCCGCACAACTGCCGCCGCAACAGAGCCATGTCCATCAAATAGTTGCAAAGAAGAAAAGGGGAATGCTGCCGATGGGTGATATAGAAGACGATATTTCCGATGAAGCACTGATGAAAAAAAATCAGCAGGAAAGAATTGTGAATTATGTTACAAAGAATCCAATGGATGCCGCAAAATTAATTAACGCATGGATGCATGAAGATGAAATCTAACGATAAACTACAAATAAAAGATTTGCGCGAAGAAGTAACCGGCGTGCAAAAAGCAGCAATGCTGATGGTTGCAATGAATGTTGAAGCGGCGGCTGCCGTTCTAAAACATCTTGATCCTAATGACGTTGAATATCTCTCGGCAGAAATTTCCAAAGTGAAAAATATCTCTTCCAAGACCGCAGATACTGTTATAGAAGAATTCTACAGCATGGTTACAGCACGCGAATATGTTTTGGAAGGAGGATTAGATTTTGCTCAAGCCATTTTGGAAAAAAGTTATGGATCTCCTAAAGCGTTGGAGATAATAGATAAAATAAAACGTTTAACAACGCTAAGAGGTTTTGATGTTCTAAAAAAAGCAGAACCGGCACAGTTAATAAATTTTTTGAACAAAGAACATCCGCAAACAATGGCTTTAATACTTTCACAATTAAGTCCCGACCAGACTGCTAATGCCTTGAAGGAACTGTCCGAAGATTTGAGATTAGACATTGCACATAGAATAGCCACACTCGGTAAAATTGCGCCGCAAACATTAAAACAAATTGAACATGTTGTTGATGAAATTGCAGGCGCTTCTATGAGTCAGTCTGTTGGAAAACTTGGCGGTGCAAAATGTCTTGCAGCAATACTAAACAGAACCAACGTTTCTATGGTTAAAGAAATTTTGGAGAAACTGGAAAATTTAGACCCCGAGACAACATACGAAGTTAAAAGATTGATGTTCATCTTTGATGAGATTATTAATATCAGCGATAAAGATATTCAGAAGATTATGCGTGAGATTGACAGGAAGGATCTTGCGTTAGCATTAAAAATTTCAGACGAGCGGTTAAAGGAAAAGATATTCAAAAATATGAGCGAACGCGCCGCCGATCTACTGAAAGAAGAACTTCAATACATGGGAATGGTAAAACTAAAAGAGGTAGAAGCCGCACAGGCGCGTATTATTGATGCAATAAAAGCGCTCGAAGAACAGGGAGAAATCTCTCTCAATCTGCGCGGCGGACCGGAAGAAGTATATGTCTGATGTTATTAAACTTAATTCCCGTTCAAACAGAACAAATGTAAAAGTTTCCGGATATGGAAATGTTGTAGAAACCGAAAGTGAATCGGATCTCTTAAAAAAACAACTCGAAGATTATTATTCACTTGGATACCGTGAAGCTCAAGAAAAAACCAGAAGAGATGTTGAACGTGAATACACAGACAAACTTTTTCGTAAGTATGAAGAAGTTTATAAAATTCTTCAGCAGTTCGATGAAAGCTTTGCAGATTACGAAAAATCATTTGAAAAATTAGTAATTGAAACAGCGTTCGAAGTTGCAAAAAAAGTGGTTCAGAGAGAAATAAGCAGCAATACAATTATAAATGAAAACGTACGCTTTGCTATAAATAAAATTATGGGCGCAAACGAAATAAGACTGAAATTAAATCCTGCTGATATTGAAGAATTAACCGAAACCACAAAAAATTTAATACACAGCAGTTCATTTAATAAAATTAAAATTGAAGCAGATGAACGCATCGAGTTGGGCGGGTGCTTGATTGAAACTGAGATTGGAAATGTTGACTCGAGAATATCAACACAGTTAAGTGAAATGCAAAGACAGCTTGAAGATAGTCTTATAAAAAAGAATTAATAATAAACGAATTAATGGATACACGGAAGTCGCTAAAATAATTCAGAATAACTCCGATAATATAGCCAGAGATTTACTGCTAACAATGAAAAGAGAAAAGATCTGGATGGAGTTAAAATGAGAACTAGAATAAGCGACAAATTTCATAGTGGAGTAATTGTCTTAACAATGATTCTAATTGCATCAGTATTTGGTTGTAGTTCAGACCCAATATCACCTGTGGAAGAACAGTTTACAATTGATGGCGTATGGCAGTCTTATAAATTTAATGAAAGTTATACGTACCGTCATGTTTTGCTTCACCTGGTTAGAACCGGTAACACTCTTACCGGTCAGGGTGAGTATGGAGATGGACTACCTTTCACAATTGTTAATGGTCAATATACCAATTCCGATATTAGCTTTGCGTTTGTTATTGAATACACAAATGTGGGAAGAGTTGGTGGGTTTTTTAATGGTAATATTAAAGGAAAAGAGCTTGTCGGTATTTTAACATTATCATATTCGATGGGACAAGAGCTTTACGCCATGCACTTAGTAAAACAATCTATCGCATATTTCCCAAAACGCAGTAACTAAAGAATTGTTCAGTACTGCAAAAGAAATTGGAAAAGTTGAAATAAGATTTTTACACATTAAGTGAAAAAACTAAAAGACGGTATGATAAAAAAGAATTGATATGGACATCGCCGAACATTTGATAGATAAATACAGACAGATCATTACTAAATCCGAAACCGTACGTGTTAATGGAAAAGTTATTGATGTAATCGGATTAGTTATTGTTTCGGTTGGTCCCAATGCAGTTATGGGAGAAATTTGTTCAATCGTTGATCAAAAGGGAAATGAAGTCTGCAAAGCCGAAGTTGTCGGATTCAAAAATGGGAAAGTCCTTTCTATAGCAATTGGTGAAGTTCATAATATCTCTCCTGCATGCGAAATAAAAGCTTCCGGTAGAAATTTTTCTGTTGGAGTTGGCAAAGAATTACTAGGGCGTGTAATTGACGGTTTAGGAAATCCTATTGACGGCAAAGGAGCGATAGATTATTCATCATTCAGAGAATCTTACCGCGAGCCGCCAAATCCTCTTGAAAGAAAAAGAATCTCTGCACCAATACAAACAGGTGTACGCACCATTGATGGTTTGTTAACAATCGGCAAGGGACAGCGAGCGGGAATTTTTGCCGGAAGCGGTGTTGGTAAAAGCGTTCTTTTAGGAATGATTGCACGCAACACAAGTGCAGATGTAAACGTAATCGCTTTGATTGGAGAACGCGGAAGAGAAGTTCGTGAATTCATTGAACGCGATCTGGGTGAAGAAGGTTTACAAAAATCTGTTGTAATTGTTGCAACAAGCGATAAGTCTCCTCTTATTAGAATGAAAGGCGCATATATAGGAACAACCATTGCAGAATATTTCCGCGATCTTGGTATGAATGTTTTATTCATGATGGATTCCGTTACTCGCTTTGCGATGGCTCAGCGAGAAATTGGTTTAACAATTGGCGAACCGCCTACAACAAAAGGTTACACACCTTCCGTTTTTTCTCTTTTGCCAAAACTTCTTGAACGCGCCGGTAATACCGAGAAAGGTTCAATAACCGGTCTTTACACTGTTCTTGTTGACGGTGATGATATGACCGAACCGATTGCCGATGCAGTACGTTCGATTCTTGACGGTCACATTGTACTTTCACGTAAACTTGCTAACCGCGGTCAGTATCCTGCAATAGATACACTTCAAAGCGTTAGCAGAGTTATGCCGGATATTATAGATCACGATCATTATCAACGCGCTATGAGATTTAATGAAATTATTGCGACATATAAAGAAGCTGAAGACATGATTAACATTGGCGCTTATGTTAAGGGAAGCAATCCACAAATTGATCATGCCCTCTCAAAAATTTCTCAATTACGAAGTTTTCTTAAACAGGAAATCTTTGAAAAAGCTTTATATGATGAATCGGTTGAAAGGTTGAGCAATATTATAGAAGCATCAATTGTGTAGATGAACGATGTCAAAATTTAATTATCGTTTTACAACTTTATTGAATGCAAAAGAGATTCTTGAAAAAAAAATTAAAGAAGAAATTTCAATAATAAACAGAGAGATAGAGAACTTAAAACGGCAGTTGAAAATCATTTTTGAAGAAAGATTGAAGACCCAGAGTGAAATGATTGAAAAGCCATTAAAAGTTTCCGAGTTCCGAAGTGCAAAAATGTACGATTCCCTTTTGGAAAAACAGACGCTCTTTATTGAAAGAAAAATTGAAATGTTAAAGATGAATAAAGGACAAAAACAGATTGAGCTTGTTGAAAAGAAAAAAGAAGTTAAATCATTCGAGATACTTAGAGAAAATCAATTGGAGACTTTTCTTTTAGAAGAGAGAAAACAAGAATTGAAGGATCTTAACGAAATAGCTATTAGAAATTACAACGGAAATCAAAAGTGAAAGAGAAAATGATTTATATTATTTCATTTCTTCTTGCGTTTGTTCTTATAACCGGGTTGCTGATCTTTTTAAACTCTTCATACAAAAATATATTTGCATTCGACTTCACGCCGGTTAGCCAGTCAGTAGCTGTAGCTGAAGTAAAGAAACAAGAACCGCAAAGTCAACCGGCAGTTCAACCAAAAGATACAACAGCAATAAACACCGCATTAAAAGACACCGCCATGCAAAAAATTGATTCCTCAAAAGTAGAACCGAATGTTGCCGCTATTAAAGACAGCAGTGCTGTTAAAAAAGTTGCTCAGGAAAAAGCTAAAAAAGTTGAACCATTGCCGGTTAATACTACGGTAGTAAAAACGGAACTCACAAAAGCTGTTGAGATTGATAAAAATATTGCTAAACGGGATAGCGTTTATAAATTGTGGGTAAAAAACACTGTAAAATTGTATGAAACAATGGATACACGCAAAGCTGCTAAAATAATTCAAGGTTACTCCGATAATATAGCCAGAGATTTACTGTTAACAATGAAAAAGAAAAAAGCGGCAGAAATATTAGCTGAATTTAAACCCGAAACGGCTACAAGAATTATAAGTGCGGTACAATGAACATTAATACTTTTTTCTTAGATAAACTTTTGGCGGGAGAGCAATCACTTGCTCTTGGCTCCAAAAAGGTATCGTCGCCAACTTATTTATTCTCAGATATAATTAAAGTCTTTGAGCAAGAAGGCGAACAAAATTCCACCGTCAACGATAGTGCAAGCAATTCGAATTTGACTTCACAAAATATTTTACAATTACCAGTAAATGTAATTGAATGCAACGGTGCTAAATTACAGGCACTCAGTCAATTCATTGATGCATTTATGGCTGACCCAAAGTTGTCGGTTAAAGCAACCGAAGTAAAACACAATCTCCAATCGGTCGTCATTAACAAAAAACAATTTCTTCTATCATCCGGCAGTTTTGAAAATTTTATTAATGGATTGATTCAAAATCTTGGATTAAATAATAGTAGTGATTTAAAAACTGTGCTTTCACAAAATACAGTTGATAAAAGTGCCGCCGGTATTGTCAAAAATCTTAATGCAAAAAGTGACGAGGCAGAAAAACTAACTTCTGAAAAGGAAACTGATAATTCTCTTCTAAATAATGGAACCATGGTTCAGTCGCTTCTCCATTATCTTTCCGAGAACAAATCATTATCTCTCTCCATCAAGAACGGCAAAGATAAATTAAACATCAATTTTTACACTTTGCCAGAAGAAAATATAGAGGCGGAATTAAATTTAGAAAAACTTTCAGCAGATTTTAATAGGAGTAGTAAAGAACTAAATGCCGCCACCTCAAGAGGTTTAGAAAAAAATCCAGCCGATTTTAATTCTTCTTCTCTCGATCAAAATAATCTCAAAGTTGTTGAAGTACAGTCTGAAAGTGTTAGCCCGGTCGCATCAGCAAACCCGATTGATTTAGCTCTCTCCTCAAAACCAAATGATAGTGTTTACAAGACCGAAGTAATAGAAATTACATTCAATCCGAATGTTCAGCCGAAAAATTTGAACTCAACAAGTTCCGCATCCAAAGTTTACCAATTGCCAAATTATAGTCAGACAGATCCATCAAAAAGTCCGAGCATATTTAACTCCTCTTCAAATAAAAATGAGATCGAATTATTCGATGCCGATTTTAGATTGGGAAATAATTTCTCGGCGCAATTAAACGCTCTACAAAACACGGATAAGAATGTATTGACAGCAACGTCATCTAATAAATCTGCAACGTCGAATTCAAATCCGCTCTTGATACAACAATCCGCACCTGTTGTAAAAGTTGTTGATACAGAAAACAATAAAATAATAAGCGCAGACAATATAAATTCTGTCAAGCAGCCAATTACAACATCACTTGAAAGAAAAAATGTTATAAAAGAAGTAAAGGTTTTGTTAAATGATCTTAAGGGAACATTAGAAAGTCCCGAACTAACGAAATCATCTTCTCAAAAAGATAAAATTGTTTTTTCCGCACAGTCTTTAGAAATGAAAAAAGACATTGCTCAGGGTGCACCAATAGCAAGTTCGTTCAATAATGAAAATACTTCCGGCACAATTGAATCTCCAAAAGCAAAAGTATTTACGCAAGAGGTTAAAGATGTTTTAATGAGCGGAATGGTTTCTCAGAAGATAACCGGGAATGATGAAAAAACAAAAGTTGGAAAGGATGCAGATGCTGTAAAATCAATTTCCGATGAAAAAATAAAAAATGATAAAGTTGAAGTCAAAGATACTCATGGCAAATCATCTGAAGAGAAAGAATTTGCCCAAAATAAATCAAACGAGAATTTCAAAAATGTATTGCAAAGTAGTGACCAAACAAAGAGCATTGATACAGATAAATTAAAAATTATGACGGAAGCTAAACAGATTAATGAACCCGTGAAGGTGATAAAGCCAACCGAAATTATTCCTGAATTTTCAAAGATCATTCAAGCCGGTGAAAAACAGAGTATGACTTTTCAATTAACGCCGGAGAATTTAGGAAAAATAAAGCTGATAGTGGATTTAGTTGAGAATCAAATAAGTACACGTATAGAAGTTGAAAACGATCAGGTGAAGCAATTCATACAATCCAATATTGAACAGCTTAAGCAAAATTTGCAATCGTCGGGAGTTCATTTGAGTAATGTAAATGTAAGCTTAGCTGAATCTGAACAAAAATTTGCAAAAACATTTACACAGCGCAGGAAAATGGGCGAAAAAGTTTCCAGAATAAAAGAGGGCGATGATACAACACGCCGATCACAAAAATCATTAGGTTACAATACATACGAATATTTAGCATAGGTGAATTATGGTTGACCCAATTACAAGTACTTCGACAAGTTCTGCACAACAGACAACAAGCAAATCATCTCTTGGTAAAGACGATTTTATGAAACTGATGATCTCGCAATTGAAAAATCAAGATCCTCTTAATCCGATGGACGGAACGGCATTTTCGGCACAACTTGCTCAGTTCAGTTCTCTGGAACAACTTACCAATTTGAATACTTATATGAAACAGAGTCTTGACGCAAATGCAACGTTAACTCAATCAATCAATAACACACTTATAACAGGGTTAATTGGTAAAGATGTTAAACTAAGCGGGGGTGATATAAAGGTTAATGGACAGGCAAGCATAACATTGGGTTATAATTTGCCTGCGGAGGCTAAAAGCGCCCAAATTAAAATCTATAATGAAAGCGGGGGGCTTGTAAAAACTATAGATGGAATTTCAACCAGCGCCGGCAGCAATAAACTTTCCTGGGATTTATCCGATGATAATGGTAACAAATTACCGAATGGTAAATATAAATTTGAAGTTGATGCGGTAAACTTAAACGGCGATAGCATGACGTTAGATATTTTCAAAATTGGAACTATAGATGGTGTTCGCTTTACAGATCAGGGGACTGTTCTTCTTGTAGGCGGCGCTCAATATTCTCTTGTTGATATTGCTGAAGTTCTTAATAACCAGAACCCAAAATAACGGAGGTGAAAAGTAATGGCAGAAATTAACGGCGTCTCCGTTCCTTTTATTCCGATTGTTGGAAACACAGAAATAGCTTCAAGAAAAGTTGGAAAAGAAGCTGCTTCAAGTTTCGATGCAATCTTTAAGGAGGAACTGGAGAAGGTCAAATTTTCTAATCACGCTTTGAAGCGGCTCGAATCAAGGAATATTCAACTTAGCGATAACGATCTCTCCAAAATTCAGAACGCTGTTGAAAAAGCTGAAGCAAAAGGATCAAAGGATTCGTTGGTTATGATGGATAAGACGGCATTCATAGTCAACATTCCCAACAAAACAGTAGTAACGGCAATTGAAGTTGCTGAATCAAATGAAAGTGTCTTTACAAATATAGACAGTGTAGTGTTTGCATATTAATTAAATAACTTATTAAAAACTGAGCGGGACCTTCCAAGGACGCTCTCGGATTTGGCCGACTGACTGAGACCGAATCAAATCATGGAGGTTACAAATGGCACTCTTAACATCCCTTTTCGCAGGCGTTTCCGGTTTAAGAAATCATCAAGCAATGATGGACGTAATCGGTAATAATATTTCTAATGTTAACACAATTGGTTTCAAAGGATCGCGCGTAACATTCAGCGATACTTTTAATCAATTTGTAAAAGCAGGCACCAATCCTACAGAAACAACCGGCGGTACAAATTCATTTCAAATTGGTCTTGGTATGAAGGTTAATTCTATTGACCGTAATTGGAACCAGGGTACATTCGAAAGAACAGGTATTACTACAGATCTTGCATTGCAGGGTCCCGGTATGTTTGTTCAAAAAAGTAACGGACAAACTTTCTTTTCAAGAGCAGGCGCATTTGTTTTTGATGCTAAAGGAAAACTTGTTAGTCCGCAAAACGGTGCAGTCGTTCAAGGTAAAGTTGCAAATTCCGATGGCGTAATTCCTCCTGGAAATAATTTGGAAGATATAGTAATAGATACCAACTTAAAATTACCTGCAATTTCAACTACGTCTATCAAATGGGGTGGTAACTTAAAAAGTAATTCTGAATTAACGAGAACACAAGTTGTTACTCAAAGAGGTAATATCAACTCATCCGCTATATCTGTAGCTCCTGCTGTAGCACCGGCTATTGATACAACTCTTCCATCTAATGTAATAGTATTTAATGAATATGGCGATCCTTATACTCTTGCAATAACCTATACAAAAACCGCTACTTCTGCTGCAGTGGTTGGTCCACCGGCTGTTCCTGCAAGTGATACTTATACATTAAACTATGATCTAAAAGACGCTGCCGCCGCTTCAATAGCAAGCGGAACCATTACAGGATTAAAATTTGTAGATGACGGAACCGGTAATTTTCCTCTTGATGCAGCTTCTCTTGCTAAATTTGACGGCACAGCAAATCGTATAAATCTTCCTGCAAATAACATTGACTTTACATTCGATGCAACAACAGTAACTTCAAATTCAAGTACAGCAACACTCAGCGTTTCTGCAGATAATAATAGAATTCCAAACGTTGTAAGCGGCTCTGTAACTGTATTCGACTCATTAGGTACAGCACATCAGGTAACATTGAAATACACAAAGATTGCAGATAACACATGGACCTGGACCGCGTCGGTTCCGGGTACAAGCACTGCATCAGGTAAATCTGAATCAACTAACGGAACAATTTTATTCAATGCAGATGGTACATTAGATCCGGCAAATATTTCCCCAAACAATCCGCAAATGACATTCATCCCAAAAGGCGGTGCAAATTCAACAGTGATTGATCTAGATTTTGGAAGCGGTTTTGGCGGAATAACACAAACATCTTCAAGCTCGGTTGTAAGCGCTTTATCTCAAAATGGTTCTCCGTCTGCTTCTCTTTCAAATATGAATATTGATCAGTACGGAAATGTTGTTGGTATTTTTTCTAACGGTAGTTCAAAGAGTCTTGCACAGGTATTGGTTGCAACTTTTAATAACCTTAATGGCTTGATAAGCATTGGCGATAATATGTACACTGCATACGCAAACAGCGGTGAGCCAAGAATCGGAAGTCTGGGTGAAGAAACAAACACAACAGTTCAGTCCGGCGCTTTAGAACAATCGAACGTAGATTTATCTGAAGAGTTCACAAAAATGATTGTATCACAAAGAGGATTTCAAGCTAATGCGCGCGTAATAACAACAGCAGATGCATTACTTCAAGAGATTACACAGTTGGTAAGATAATTTTTCGTCACCTTACCGAACACATCACAAAATGGGCTGCGGAGAAAGTTAAGAAGAGTAATATTTTGAGTAACTTTTTCTTCAGCCCCATTTCTTTTTAAACAGGTCATTACAAGTTATTCCGCTATTTGTCCATAGGACGCCTATAGAGCGATAGGCAGCTTCATTAAAGGGTAGTTCTAAAAACCTCAATATCCTTTGCGAACTTTGCTTTTTCTTTGCGTTCTCTGCGTTAAATATTTACAAAAGATAGTTTTTAGAAGCACCCTTAAATTAACTTATCTGTTAGTTAATACGTGATAAAACAAATTTAATTGTGGAGATGAATCCAACAGATGAATATTTCGGAATCCGCCATGAATTTTTCCGTGGCGGATAAAAATATTTTATAAGGATAGGAATTATTTCAAACATTTTTATATCAGTTGTAGCGCAGATTTGAAATCTGCGCTACTTACATATAATGCGCAAAATTATTTCATCAACAGCATTTTTTTTGATTGATTGTACTTACCGGCGTTAATTGTATAAATGTAAATTCCGCTTGTTAATCTGCTTGCATCAAATATTACATTGTGGTATCCGGCTGTTCTGTTTCCATTTACAAGTGTTGCCACTTCTTTACCGAGCATATCATAAACTTTTATTGTTACAAATCCATTCTCCGGCAGTTGATAATTAATTGTCGTTGTCGGGTTGAATGGGTTTGGGTAATTGCTAATTGAGT
>JAJYXU010000054.1 GCA_021801605.1 Bacteroidota bacterium | reverse complement strand
CGTTACGAGGTGAAAAATGTTTGCTGATTATCGATTACATGTGACACATTTTTCCCCTTACTTAATTATCTCGAAATTCCATTTCACGCTGAACCAATACAAAAACATCCTTCACCAATTGAATTTAAACCTTACTTTCTTGCCGGTGCAGATCGCGATTTTCAAGTACAATCTACATATAAAAGTACTGTTGAAGCCGGTTTGGATATTAAGTATCATCCCAACCCGAATCTTACAACCGATCTTTCTTTGAACACTGATTTCGCTCAAGTAGAAGCCGATCAAGAACAGGCGAACTTAACTCGATTTGAGCTTTATTTTCCTGAGAAGCGCGACTTCTTTCTTGAAGGAGCTGGAATATTTCGATTCAGCGAGAGGTCATGGTCAGTTCCTGCTGCAGTCTTATTTTTCAGCCGCCGAATCGGTCTTTCCGAAGACAATCAGCCTGTTCCTTTGTTTGGTGGTATCAAGTTAAGTGGTAAATCAAATAAATTAAATATTGGTCTGTTAAATGTTTTAGCAAATCGAACTACCTACGTGCAAAACAATATTTCTATTACAATACCAAAAACTAATTTTACAGCTCTCAGACTTCAATATGATATTCTAACCGGTTCAACACTTGGACTTATTGGCTTGAATAAACAGTCGTTAGATAACAATTCATATAACCGGACATTTGGAGTTGATGCTAATATTTTCTTAAGTAATAATGTGCAGGCAAGTGCATTTATTGCTAAAACTTTTACACCAAGTTTGTACGGAAAAGATTTAGCTGCTTACGCCGATTTCTTTTATGCAGATGATTTCTGGACGCTGTTGCTTGCCCAAAATACAATTCAGAATAATTTCAATGCAGAGATGGGTTATGTACCCAGACCAGCAAGCCGCAGAAGCCAAATTAATTTCGGTGTCTCACCACGCCTGGGCATCCTTAATATCCGGCAGTTGACGGTTTTCAATGATTTTTACTATATCACGAACCAACAAAGTGAATTAATTACCAGATTTAATACAATAGGTTTGTGGATTGTATTCAATAATGGTGCTACATTTTTATCGAGATATGATTTCAATTACGAGCATCTTACCGACCTATTTCAAATTCACAAAGATGTTATCATTCTTGAAGGAATCTATAGATATAATAATTTTTATGGTGAATACGAATCGGATAGAGGTCGCAATTTTTCCGGAAAGATTAATCTCAATGCTGGACAATTTTACGATGGAAAAATTACCGGATACGGTTTCGAAACGAATCTTAAAATAGGACCGCGTTTTACTGCGAATGTAACTTACAATAGAAATGATGTTATGCTTACTACCGGAAGTTTTACAACTACACTTGTCGGAATGAGGTTTCTCTATACCTTTTCAACAAAATTATTCGCAAAGGCATACATCCAATGGAATAGCGAAAAGAATATAATTATTAGTAACTTATTGATAGGATTAATTCATTCTCCTGGAAGCGACCTTTTCTTAGTATATAATGAAGAACTTACTATGCTTAACAATACTATAGCGACAAAAGTTCGTGCCATAAAGATTAAATTCACATATTTAATATGATATTATAAATGATGACAAGTATAGTTGAATTAGTATGTGAATTTCGCATGACAAGCAACTTCCCGCAAAAAGGGATATGTAAGCCAACAGCGTATTCGTGCCCGGCATTTTTACAATTTTATGGTAGTCGTTCCGTGTTTTGTTTTTTGTCATAGTTGTTTTGGTAATTAATTATTTCTAAAATCATTGGCTTTGTTCTTTTAGGCTACATTACTGTTCAGGGCTTCGGTACCATACCGCTAGACATTAAGTCAAATCAAACAATTTTGGGTTAGTGTATGAACAAATATACAAGACGTGAGATTTTACAGATTCTTCTTATGGGATACCCTTCTTTATTGTTGGGTTGTAAGAAAGACGATGATATTTTTGATGACGAACGTGTTTGTGTACACATATTTAATTCGAAAATATCTTTCCCCGAACCATTACTACAAAAGTATGATAAAATTCCAAAACGCAAGGGAAGTAATTTTTTTAATATTGGAATACCCGAGCTAATAATATGCACTACTTCAATAAGTTTTCTAAATATGTTTTGATAGATAATCTTTTTGGCTATAGTCCCGGCAGTTATGTATCAGTTTTCGCTGGTAGAATTGCTGATGCAGGGATAGACCCATTGCCAATCATGAAAGAAGTTATGCAGCTGCTTTCTAATATAGAAAATGTCGAATTGATTTGGGCTAGTCCGAGAGAATTGTTTAATGTTGTGCAAGCTAATTCTATTGGATGTCATATTATTACTGCTACAAATGATATTTTGAAAAAACTCCCAACGCTTGGTAAAGATATTACACAATTTTCTTTAGAAACTGTAAGAATGTTTTATAATGATGCTCATGCTTCCGGTTTTAATTTATAATAGGAAATAAAAAGGTATTGTTAAATTGAAGAAACTTTTTATTCTGCTCATATTTATTTCAGTGAATCAGGTTTTATTTTCTCAGTCACTGACTGGAATTAGTGGATTATTTACTATTCCAGATGCAAATTTAATGGGAGACGGGAAATTGGCAGTTGGTTTTAATTGGCAGTCTAAAGAATATGTGAAATCTCATAATAATGAATACGATGAAATGATTGCTTTTGCAAATCTAGGGTTCCTTCCATTTATGGAGGCAGGATTACGGCTAACATATCCTTATAGACTAAAGGAACATGCAATTGGAGACAGGATGCCGTTTGTTAGATTTAGGTTGATAGAACAAAATGAATATTTACCTAGTTTAGTTTTGGGTGCTCAAGATTTTGTTGGTGTTTTTGGCGGGACTAACGCAATAAATTTCAACTCACTCTATTTGGTAGCAACTAGAAATAGCTTGATTAAAAGGAATTGGTTTTCTACTGATGTTACAGTTGGTTATGGTGTGGATTGGATGAAAGCAGAACACCACCAATTCATTGGTTTTTTTGGCGGAATTAAGTCTACTATATTTAGCAACTATTCATTTATTGTTGAATATGATTCAGAAAGAACAAACCTGGCAACTGAACTAACATTATTTAAAAACCTTAAAATATTAATTGGTTTAATGAATATTAAACAGGTACAAGGCGGATTTTCCTATGCAATTCAGCTTTAGTACTTACAATATCTTATAAAATTAATGCAAATAATCTCTGTTGTAGGTGCGCGCCCTAATTTTATGAAAGTTGCGCCTATTCACAAAACATTTCTAAAATTCGCAATTCTCAACTCTTCTTTATCTCAATTTTTCATTTTCAATCACTTCTCAAGCTACGGCAGTAATAGTCTTTACTGAGTTTATCCTCTTTATCAGTTTCTCTTTTGCAATCTCAAGTTCATACCGTTTTTGTAGGTTTAACCAATATTCTTCCGATAAATTGAAATACTTTGAAAGCAGAAGTGCTGTCTCCGCAGTAATTATCCGTTTTCCCAGAATGATTTGATTAATCCTCGATAGAGGAAGTCCTGTATCCTTTGCAAGTTTATATTGCGAAATTTTAAAAGGACGTATAAATTCCTCAAGCAATATCTCACCGGGGTGGATCGGTTCAATTTTTATTTTGTTTCTCATTTTCATTACCCTTTATGATATTCAATTATTTGAACTTCATAGGCATCATTTTCGATCCATTCAAAAATTATTCTCCATTGGTCGTTTATGCGAATGCTCCATTTTGTTTTTAAATTTCCTGATAACTTTTCAAGACTATTACACGGTGGAATTCTTAAATCATTTAAAGTAACTGTTGCATCAATCAGTAATAATTTTCTGTATTGTATTGGTTCAGCGTGAAATGGAATTTCGAGATAATTAAGTAAGGGGAAAAATGTGTCACATGTAATCGATAATCAGCAAACATTTTTCACCTCGTAACGAGCTTGTTTAGCTAACTGTAATTT
>JAJYXU010000097.1 GCA_021801605.1 Bacteroidota bacterium | reverse complement strand
CAGGACTGCAACATTTTTAATAGCACACAGATGACGCGGATTTGGCAGATTTTCGCGGATTAAATCTGCGTTAATCCGTTTAATCTGTGTCATCTGCGTTCTATTCTTAATTTTTCAGAGGTCTCCATAAATTATTTTCGTCCTTCTTTTTATTATCATTCATCTGAATTTTTAGGAAATATTTATGAACTATGTTTTGCTTTCAATCATACTTATTGCTTTCGATGTTTACCAGGCGCAGATTGTAAGCATTACTGTAAATGGAATTAACACAAACAAAGCAGTTCTATTTTCACTACAAGGCGAAAAGACTTTTTTTGTTGATTCAGTAAAATCTTCACAGAAAGATAAATTCAATTACAAGTTTGAGCAAACCGAACATCATACGGGCATATACCGATTACAATTCAATAACAATAAAAGAATTGATTTCATTTATGACGGAGAAGAAGTAAATATTAGTGCAGACGCAAATAATATTTCCGATTCAGTTACTGTAAATACGTCTGAATTTAATAAACTATTTTATTCTTTTGTTAATCTTAACAAACAGTATAAAACAAAAACAGAATTGCTGCAATTAATTCTTGTCCGCTATCCTAAAAATGATGATTATTATATATCAACCCGGAATAAACTTGCACGGTTACAAAAGCAATATTTGGAGTTTGTGAATATCATCTCACAGAAAGACCCGAATAATTTTATTGCGAGGTATATAAGATCATCACAATTACCGGTAGTTGATTTTACACTTCCTCTGGATAAGCAATTGGCTTTTCTTAAAGCCCACGCATTGGATAAAGTTGATTTCAGTAATTCCGGATTAATTTATTCCGATCTTTTCACTAACAAGACTATTGAGTATCTGACTTATTACCGCAATCCGCAACTTCCTAAAGAACTTCTCGAAAAAGAATTTATGTTTGCTGTTGATTCAATTCTTAACAAAGCTAAAGTGAATCAGCTTGTGTATCAGCATATAACCGAGTATATGATAGACGGATTTAAGAAGTTCGGTTTAGATCAAACGCTCGATTATATTATTCAAAATTATGTTATAAAGGATGACCTTTGTCTTGATTCAAAAACCGAAAGTTCTATACAAAGAAGAATTGATCAGAATAAAAAACTACCTGTGAATGCTGTTGCGCCAAATATAATTTTGCCTGATACTGATGGTAAAGTTATTGAACTAAAAAAAATTGTCGCCGACAAATTATTAATAGTATTTTATGCCAGCTGGTGTCCTCATTGTAAAAACTTAATACCGGAGCTGAATAATTTTTACAGAAATCAAACAGAAAAGAAATTTGAAGTGATGGCAATATCTCTTGATGATAAAAAAGAAGACTGGCTCAACTTCATAAAAAATAATAATTTGAATTGGGTTAATGTTTCCGATTTGAAAGGATGGGGGTCAAAAGCGGCATTAGATTATTTTGTTTATGCAACGCCGACTATGTTTTTGCTCGATAGCGAAAGAAAGATTCTTGGAAAACCATTATCAATTGGTGAGTTAAAACAGCAATTAAAATAATTGTCGGCTAATTATTCTCTTGGTGTTTGGCTTACTTTCTCCTTCTAGGACCGCTACTTTTTCTTTTTTGCGGCTCGGCTCTGTGTGGTTTCTGCGATACTATTTTATTATACATTTCAGGAATAGGTATAAGTAAATCATCTTCCGGAAAAATGCATTCGATTTTTTTTCCAAGAAATTCTTCCAGCTTCTGAAGTTCATACGAATCTTCTTCATCGGCAAAATTAATTGCTATACCAGATGCCCCGGCACGTCCGGTGCGACCAATACGATGTACATATTCTTCTACGTCCTGCGGCATATTGTAATTGATGACATGAGAGATAGCTTCGACATGAAGACCTCGCGATGCAACATCAGTTGCAACAAGAACTCGTACTTTTCCTGACCGGAAATTTTCTAATCTTTTTATCCGTTGATTTTGATCCACTTCACCCGAAAGAAGCGCACAACTGATTCCATACATTTTAAATGTTTCCATTAACCGTCTGGCTTCATGACGCCTGTTAACAAATATCAAAACCCGTTCAAGCTTTTTTTGCATTATAATATTATAAAGCAAAGTTGGTTTTTCTACAATTGTAGTTATGTAAGTAATCTGTTCAATACTTTGCACTGCAACATCTTCCGGTTTCACAGTAATTTCAAATGCCTGCCTGGTCCATGATTCTGCAAGACGTTTAACATCGCCCGTCATTGTAGCGCTGAAAAACATTGTCTGCCGCTTTGCTTTCTGAGGAGTACTGATTACAATTTGTTTTACAGAAGGAATGAATCCCATATCAAGCATTCTGTCTGCTTCATCAATAATTAGAATTTCTACTTTGCCCAAGTCAACAAGTTTCTTACGCATAAAATCAATTAAACGTCCCGGTGTGCAAATTAGAATATCGCACGGTTCGCTTTGCAGAATTTTTTGCTGTTTTACGTAATCTATACCGCCGAGAAGTGAAAGAATTGAACAAGGTACATATTTGCCAAGTCCGCGCGCATCTTTTTCGATTTGCAAGACAAGCTCTCGTGTAGGTGCAAGAATTAATGCTCGCGGGGTTCCGGGTTTTCTTTTTTTATCAATCGGCTGTTTAAGAATATGATTGAAGATAGTAATAAGAAATGCCGCGGTTTTTCCGGTTCCCGTTTGAGCTTGTGCAGTAACATCATCTCCGGCAAGCGATTTTGGAAGTGTCTCTGCTTGAACTTGTGTGCAATACTGAAATCCTAAATCATAAACTGCATGTAGTATTTCTTTCGCTAAATCAAAATCGTGAAACCGTGTTTTACCATCAACCACAGGAACTTTAAATGATGAATCATCCCACGGTTCTGAAGAGATAATTTTAGGAGCCCGAGCAACACTTGGAACACTGGGTTTGCTTCGACCTTTTTTTTCGTGACGAAGTCGGTACTCCTCACGTGTTTCTTTTTTATGAGGTTCGCGCGGATGATGCAACCCGCTTGGCTTTTGTTGAGAATGCGGTTTCTGCTTTTGAGAAGTTGGTTTAGAATCTATTGGTTTTGCATGTGAAGATGCTGAAACAGATTTCGGTTTAGTACCGAAGAGAGCTTTGAATTTTGTTATATATTTTTTAAGCAAGATGAACTATGAATTTGTGATATAAACGTGAACTTGTGATTCAATATAAGCAAAATGAGATTAAAGAATGAACGGGTATAGACAGGTGATATACCTTTAATAGATTTCAAAATCCGTTATATCCACCGTGAAAGATATTCCGCCGGCAAATTTTAATCAACAACATTTTCTGCATTTAAATTTCTTTCCAATTACTTCGATAATTAATCAAAACTCTTAAATGTAATGCCGGTTGATTGTAAAAAGTGTCTCCACTTTAAAATTACTTGGGAAAAAGATCGTCCTTATGCATGCAAAGCATTTGGATTCAAATCTCAAAACATTCCCTCTATGGAAGTATACGCTGCCGCCGGAAAAGAATGCCTAAAATTTTCTCCTAAAACCAAAATAATTATTAACAATTACAACAACACAAAATGACTATTATACCCATTCTGAGCGAGTCTACGAGCGAAGAATCCCGCACTTAAATTTAGAATTAGTGCGATTATTAGCATAGAGATTCCCGATAAAAACATTCGGGAATGACATAAATTTTGTTTTGCATAGTATCAGTAACGAATTCTAAGAGATGCCTAAGGATATTATTTAAGAGCAGGTTCTGGTTTTGCTAAGACAGAATTAATCAACTGAAGGAGCGATTTTCCATCAACTGGTTTTGCCAAAAATTCCTGTGCGCCGGCTTCGAAAGAACTATTTCTTTCTTTTGTTGTATTAAATGCAGTAAGTACAAAAACAGGTGTGTTTTTATATTTTTCCATCTGTTTAAGTTCACGTGTTAAATCAATTCCATCTTTGTTATCTTTTAAAGAGATGTCCATCA
>JAJYXU010000100.1 GCA_021801605.1 Bacteroidota bacterium | reverse complement strand
CCCCGGGTGCGCCTATATTTGCAGTCGTGACAGAAAAATTTGCAAATGTTGTTATTTTATTTCCTATTACCAGCCGAGCTTGAAGATCGGAAGCGGTAATTGTTATTTGTGCATTAACTTTATATACGAATAAAAGAGCAATTGCTGTAAGAAGTAAATGTCTCTTCATTTAGAACCTCCTGTTTACTTATAATTTTCTGCCGAGAGTATTGTAAATTTTTTTAGTTTGATATTTTCGAAATAGCAGGTAAAATTTTTTTTAGATTTTAGAATAAACCTTGGAGAAAATATAATGGGACACGGTGCCCGCTTCAATACGGCATCTGTCGTATTTTAATTGTGGGAAGTAATTTGTGCGCTGATTGGTGAGTTAAATGATTTTGTGCTTGATCGCTTTCTGAACGGCTTGGACTTTATTGTGGACTTCTAACTTTTTATAAATATTCTCGATATGCTTTCTAACTGTAGCCGATGAAATAAAAAGAAGATCGGCAATTTTGATATAATCTTCTCCTTTGCTCAACTGCTCCAATACCTCTATTTCTCTTTTTGAAAGTGAAAAGTTGTTCTGTTCATTATCGGTGTTTACTGTTTCCGACTTGCGTAACAGTTCCAAAGTCTTCGCCGCAATTACCGGGGACATCGGCGCGCCGCCATTAATTATCATTTCGATGCTCTCAAATATTTTATCGGGAGATTCATCCTTTAATAAATATCCGTTTGCGCCTGCTTGTATTGAGTTAAATATTTTTTCTTCATCGTCGAAAACCGTTAGCATAATTACTTTTATCCCGGAATATTTATTTCTAATGATCTCGGTTGCTTCAATGCCGTTCAACTCCGGCATTTCGATGTCCATCAGAATCACGTCAACGTCGTTTCCCTTTCCTAATTTTTCAATCAGGTCGTTTCCGTTCTTTGCGCGGAATTTAAATTCAATTCGATCGGCAAATAATTCTAATTTTTCTTTAATCGTTTGAGCAAGCAGAACATTATCTTCCGCTAAAGCAATTCTTATTTTCATTTATAGTATTCGATAATTTATGATTTAGAAAATATATTCAATGCCGATTCCGTACAATACGCTAAATGCACTAATTTGAATTAAACATGCATTCGATAGTGGTTCCATCATTGCCGCTTTCTATTCGAAATTTCCCGAACGCTTCTTCACAACGGGACTTCATGTTATTAAGTCCGCTCCCCTCATTCAGTTTATTTACATCGAATCCTTTTCCATTATCATGTATTGTCAGAATAATTCTCTCTTCTACCGAACTAAATTCAATGTTAATTTCCGTTGCTGAAGCATGTTTCAATGTATTCTGTATCGCTTCTTGAATAATCCGATAAATATTGAGCAGCTGCGTCGACGAAAGTTTACACGGCTTATCAATTTTATTTGCAAGAGCTACTTTGGGAACAACCAAATCTAAGTTTAGTTTCAAGATCACTTCATTTATTCTGTAAATTAATTGATTAAGGTCTGCATCCTCATGTTTAATCGCCCAAATGGTATTGCGGAGATCTCCCAAAGTTTCTCTGCTGAACCTCCCGAGACGTTTAAGTTTTTCAACCAGTTGACTATTCTTTTCTTGAAATGCAATATTGTCAAGCGTACTTATAACGAACGTCAACTGTGACCCGATATTGTCGTGGAGTTCTCTGGAAAGTCTGAGCTTCTCGTCCCCCAATTTTTTCTCCATTTCCGCTTTGTTCAACTGATTCTTCAGCTCAAGTTCTTTTTTCTCCCTTTTGTTTTTCAATTTTTGATTTCTATAGTACCAGGCGGAAACAACAACCAGTAGCAGTCCGGTAGCTATTAGCAAATAAACAATCATACTTTTTTGTTTAAGCAGTAAAGCGTTTTCTGTAATAATTTTGTCTTTGTTCGCCGTCTCATAATCAATTTCCAGTTGAGCAATTATAGCGCCGGTTTCCAAATTGTTTACGCTGTCTTTGTAAACCTCATAATTTTCAAAATTAGCCAATGCTTTCAGATAATCTTTTTTCTTTTTGTAAAGTTCGGTTAGATTACGGTAGCTTTCCTGTATAAGAAGCTTATAACCAAGTTTTCTCGAAAGCTCGAGACACTTTTCATAACTTATTATTGCCGAATCCAAATCTCCTCGTTGCAAATAAAGGTCGCCATAGAGTATATAATTTTCCGCTCTGCCGAATTCACCGGATTCATTTTTTCTATAACCATCGGACAGCTTTAAATAACGAAGTGCTTCATTAAATTTTTTCTGTAAGATTTTTATACCGGCAATATTATTAAGACTGTAGGGAATCGCAATCGGATCGGATAATTCTCTCTTGATCTTCAAAGCTTTGGTGTAAAAGAACATTGCGCTGTCCAAATCATTCTGCATTTCTTTTAGAACGCCGTAATTGTCATATAGTTTGCTTCTATCGAGCGGTTTGAGGTTTTCTGCTTCGGCGATATAGATGGCTTTCCTCATATAGAATACGGCTTTGTTCATGTCTCTTCGTTTCAACTGATAGCCGTATTCACCGTATGTTTCCGCCAACATGTGAAAGTTTTTTTTGTTTTCGTAGATGCCGATTGCGCTCAAATAGTTTTCGGTTGATTTATCATATTTCCCGCGTAAGTAATAAGCCAGCCCCAAGTTGGTTAGAGATTTTGCCTCTCCATCAGAATATTTTATCCGGCGGGCAAGTTCTAAATTCTCACTAAAAATTTTTATCGATTGGCGTGTATTAGAAACTATGTATTGATAAGGAATCGTATTAACAGAATCAACTTTGCTTTTTAAATCCTGCCCATGGCTGATTCCAAACCAAAAAAGAAGTATAGCAATAAAAAAAACCGCTTTTTGTATTTTCATTTTATTACGCGGGCAAAATTTTAATTATTAGTACTAGTCGAGAATACTGAAGATTTTTATTCAGATTTATAAAGAATCTTTCCACCCACAATTGTATAAAGTACCTTTGTGTTTGGAATTTGATCATCAGGACACGTTAACAAATTATTAGACAGCACTACCATGTCTGCCAGTTTGCCGACTTTTATCGAGCCCTTAATGTTCTCTTCGAACGCGGCATAAGCGCCGTGAATTGTATACGATTTAAGCGCATCCATTCGTGACATTTTCTGATGCGGAAAAAATGTTGAACCGTCTGCGAGCTTTCGTGTGACCGACGCGTAAAAACATTTTATCGGATCAACGTCTTCAACAGGCGCATCTGTACCATTGCAAACCGGGCGCCGCCATCAATTAATTTTTTCCAAACATACGCGCCTTCTTCCGCCCGTTTGAGTCCAATTCTTTCAACAACAAAAGTTGCATCCGACGTGCAATGAATTCCTTGCATCGCCGCAATTACTCCAAGTTTGGCAAAGCGTGGAATGTCTTCCAGCGAAAGATGCTGCGCGTGTTCAATCCGCCAGCGTAAATCTTTCTTGCGGGGATCTTCGTTTTTGCGTAGCTCTTTTATTTTAGAAATGACCGGGCTGCGATAATAATTTGGTATATCAAATTTTTTCATCTGTAGTTAAAACCGATTGCTCTCTATTTCAATTTTGATTTTATCTGACTTTCCAAAAAATCTACCTGCGTCACAAACGCTTGATAATTTTTATCACTACGTCCCGCATCGCGGCATTTTTCCAGAGTTTTCATTGCTTCCTTAAAATTGTTCTGCTTGAAAAGAACTTTCGCCTTAACAAAATACGGATAGTATGCGCCATCCAGAGAAATCGCTTTGTCCGCCCATTGCAAAGCTTCATCCAAAAACATTTCATTGTCTGCGGCATAATTGGCGCTCTCCGCATAAACTTGCCAATTGTCGGGCTTGATAGCAATTGCTTCTTTAACTTTTGCGTGGACCTGGTTCATTAAGTCAACTTCTGCTTTAAAACTTATTTGAAGATTTTCCCAGTTCATTAAAACATCAACCGAATTATCCGTTAGATTAGAAAAAGAGAATTGGAGTCGTTCAGTAAAATTCCATTTTACAGGTTTAACGGTGAATCTAAGCAAATCGTCTTCCTGTTTATAAGTGAACGCGCCCCACTGTTTATCAACCTTGTTAAGAACGACAGTCCACGCATCTGTAGTTGGTATTGTAAACAATGAATATTTCCCAGCGGGGACTTTATTTCCATCAAGTGTTACGTCGGTTGTAAATTGGATTGTTGTTGCTTCGTTTGCGCCGGTTCGCCAAACTTGATTGTATGGAACCAGTCCGCCCCAAATTGTTCTTTCCTTAACGCCCGGACGGCAGTAATCAATCGTTATGTTAGTATAACCAATGGTTTGCGAGACGCTCGCCTTGGGGCTAAGTCGCGGCAAATCAACTTGAGCAAAAATTGTCCCGGCTGTTAAAAGCACAAAAGCAAAGTATCGGCTTTTCATTTTATCTCCCACATAATTTACTTACTAAACAATTTTTATTAGGAAGGAAGTTTCTTTTCGTTCCACCGTATTTAACTCTTGTTTAAGATAAAAAGAAGGACTTTAGAATTCCACACACTTCAAAATGGAGATGCACCGAATTGTTTTTATTAAATGTTTGAAAGTCTTTCTTATCAATATATCCTTTGAACGTAAGAAATAACCACTCGCAAAAACCATTTAGACGAAAACCACAACATTCCTAAAATAATACGCGAATAACCGCATTAATTTAAATTAATTTATGCAAGTCTTGACAAATACCTTATTAAATAATATAATGAATCTAAAACTCCTTAGTTATTTATTATTTGTGGTCAAACAACCTAATATACACAAACAATGTGAGGGTAATATGAAAAAAATCGAGGCAATTATCAGACCTTTTAAGCTGGACGAGGTTCACAATGCTTTATTAGAAGCCGGATTTGCGGGCTTAACCGTAACCGAAGTTAGGGGTTACGGCAGACAAAAAGGTCATAAAGAAGTTTATCGCGGTTCGGAATACAACATAGAATTCGTTCCGAAAATTAAAATTGAATTAGTCTGTGAAGACAAAAGAATGGAAGGCGCCATCTCAATAATAATTAATTCATCAAAAACTGGCGAAGTTGGAGACGGAAAAATCTTCATTCTAAATGTGGAAGAAACAATTAGAATTAGAACCGAAGAATCGGGCGAAAGCGCAATTTAACCATAAAGAACTAATCGTCTTCTTTTATTTTTTTTACAAAAAAGGTGAAGCTATGAAAACAATGCTGTTTAAATACAAACTTTTACTGTTCGTGTATTTAATTGCTCCTAATATAAATTCAATTATGCGCGCGCAGAATTCCAAAACAGATTCATCAAAAATAATAATCAGCGGGTCTGCAGATTTATACTATTCAAAGAACTTTGCAATTCCAGCAAACAGAATAAATAAGTTTAGGACTTTTGATATATCTGAAAATCAATTCAATCTAAATCTGGCAGAAGCTGTAATCCAAAAACAAGCTTCACCAATAGGATTTAGATTGGATTTGGATTTTGGTCCAACCACAAATCTGGTTCATACAATTGATGGAATCGTAGACCAATCATGGAAATACTTGCAGCAGGCAATCATTACAGTAGTGCTTCCTATCGGGAAAGGATTAACAGTTTCTGCCGGTAAATTTGTTACACATATGGGCGCCGAAGTAATCGAATCACAGTCGAATATTAACTATAGCAGATCATTACTTTTTACTCACGCAATTCCATATTTCCATGTTGGTGTCTGCGCCTCATATCCTCTGCTCAATAATTTGTCTTTTACCGGTTATCTTTTTAACGGGTGGAATAGAATAGAAGATAACAACAGGGGTAAAACTTTGGGCGCTACTTTATCATGGTCGCCGATGGATAATCTAACGGTTATTCAAAACTGGATTGGCGGAGTAGAGGGAACAAACACAAACAATCAGAGGCATGTTTTAGACACGATACTTAATTACACGGTATCAGATAATCTTTCCGTTTCTTTAAATGCTGATTACGGATTTGAACGACTTGTAACAGATGAGTTAGCAATATGGAAAGGAATTGCTTTATATGGAAAATATAATTTCGACAAAACTTCTGCTTTGGCACTGAGAGGAGAAGTTTACAGTGATCCATCCGGACTTACCACAGGCGTTGTTCAGGATCTAAGAGAAATCACATTTACATATGAATATAAATTCCTTTCAAACCTCCTGGTTCGTTTAGAATACAGAAGAGATTGGTCAACCGCTTCAACATTCGACAACAAATATGGCGTTAACACAAAGAAAGACCAAAACACTTTTCTCGTTAGCTCGGTAGTTTCTTTCTAATTTTTAAAAACAAATCGGAGAAAAAAATGAAGATAAATAATTACTTAACAATAGCCGCAGTCTTTCTGATTACACTAATTTCGATTGTTCCAGTAAATTCTTACGCACAGGCTGATCCCGCAGGAACAAAGACCGGTACAATTAAAGATGTTCCCGCCGTAAAACCAGGCGAACCAACATTAACAGAAGTTGCCGATGCAGTGGGACATAATAGAATAGCCACAAACTTTGTATGGACTCTCGTTGCCGGATTTTTGGTAATGTTCATGCAGGCAGGATTTGCCATGGTAGAATCTGGCTTTACTCAAGCCAAAAACGTTGCTCATACAATGGGGATGAATTTTTTGGTTTATGCAATTGGCATGATTGGCTTTTGGATTTGTGGATTTGCGCTTATGTTTGGCGGTGTTGGTGCTATTGCTTCTCTTGGCGGAACACCGGGATTATCAAACGAAATTACTATTACACTTTTCGGAAAAAATTTCGGATTATTCGGTACAAGCGGATTCTTCCTAAACGGTGCGGTGTATGATGTTGGAGTTTTTGCTCTCTTCTTGTTCCAAATGGTTTTCATGGATACAACGGCAACCATTCCAACCGGTTCAATGGCTGAGAGATGGAAATTCACATCCTTTATATTTTATGCTTTCTTCATCTCTATGTTTGTCTATCCAATATTTGGCAACTGGGTTTGGGGCGGAGGATGGCTGGCTCAACTTGGTGTTAATTTCGGATTAGGACATGGTCATGTAGATTTTGCCGGGTCTTCGGTTGTACATATGGTTGGTGGTGTTGCCGCATTGGCTGGTGCAATTATCCTTGGTCCGCGCATTGGAAAGTACAATAAGAACGGAACTTCAAACGCAATTCCCGGTCACAATATTCCAATGGCAATTATCGGTACATTTATTTTAGCTTTTGGCTGGTTCGGATTCAATGCCGGATCAACATTATCGGGTAACGATTTGCGATTAGCCGTTGTTGCTACCAACACAATGATAGCTTCCGGTGCGGGCGCATTAGCTGCAACATTTTATATGCTATGGAGATATGGCAAACCGGATCCTAGTATGATGGCAAACGGATTGCTTGCAGGCCTTGTTGCAATCACAGCCCCGTGTGCATTCGTAAGTTCGTGGGCAGCATTTTTAATAGGTGCGGTTGCGGGCGTACTGGTTATTATTGCGGTATTCTTTATCGATCAAAAACTTAAAATAGACGATCCAGTGGGCGCTATTGCCGTTCATGGTGTGAACGGTTTATGGGGCATTATTGCATTAGGTCTTTTTGCAGACGGCACATACGGAGATGGTTGGAATGGTGTTGCGGGAACTGTTAAGGGATTGTTTTACGGGGATCTGGGGCAATTAGCCGCCCAGCTTATCGGCTCTGTAACATGTATTGTTTTCGTTTTTGCAGCTATGTATACATTTTTCAAAGTACAAGATAAATTCTTTGGCGGTATTCGTGTTAGTGCAAAAGATGAAGTAGCCGGATTAGACATGCCGGAGATGGGCATTAAAGGATACGAAGACGCAAAGGTTCGTTCATACTAAATTTATCTCCTGTAAATTATCAAACAAATATTACTAAGTACATCACTGTTATAAATTGTAAGTTTTTGTCCTCCTTCAGTATGGAGGAGGACAAAAAGGAATTCATCAAATCATTCTATAAAGAGGAAGAGGAGTTTTATGAAAAAGACAGAATCGCCGCTTTCTAAAATTTTTACATGGCAAAAAATCAAAAGAATATAGAGTGCTTGACGATTATTACTTCATGATGGGAGATAATCGGGACAATAGTCTTGACAGTCGTTACTGGGGATTTGTACCGCGACGAAATGTAATTGGATCGCCTCTGTTTGTGTATTGGTCTTGGGATAGCAACATACCGTTTTCCGATTTCTTCAATCTGCTTGCATCAGTACGTCTTGATAGATTAGGAAAAATTGTTTATTAAAAGTATCACTACTAACCGACTAATTTTCTTAAAAAACGATAAATCACTTGTTACTACTATTATTTAATCATTTTAACAGATAGATGGGGTCGTTTTATAAAATCAAAAAAATGGAACGCAGATTTTTTATGATAATTATGATTTTCGCTGATAATCAAATCTTAACAGATCATAATAATCAGTGTTATCAGCGTTCTATTTTTTAGTCGGTTAGTAGTGTAAATGTATCTATAAAAACAATTTTCAATTTCACAGCATGCTTTCTTTCTCTGTGTCTCTGTGGTACAAAAATAACATGTGGAAAGCTTATGGATAATCATTCCGACTTGTATGCTACTTTTCCGCCGACAATTGTATAAAGCACTTTTGTATTTTGAATATCGTCATCCGGACATTTCAATAAATTATTTGACAGAACAACAAGATCGGCAAGTTTTCCAACTTTAATCGATCCCTTTATGTTTTCTTCAAACGTTGCGTAAGCGCCATTGATTGTATATGATTTTAGCGCTTCCATGCGCGACATTTTTTGATCACCGTAAAAAACCTTTCTGTCGGCGCTTTTTCTGGTAACGGAAGAATAAAAACATGTTACAGGGTCAACATCTTCGACCGGTGCATCTGTACCATTGCAAATTGTAGCGCCGCTATTGATCAATTTCTTCCAGACATAAGCGCCTTCTTCTGCGCGGGTATCTCCCAATCTTACCGGCACAAACGATGCATCACTCGTGCAATGAATTCCCTGCATGGCAGCAATTACTCCGAGTTTTGCAAAGCGTGGAATGTCTTGTGCTGATAAATGTTGTGCGTGTTCAATGCACCAGCGTAAATCTTTCTTGTCATGATGTTTTTTAAATACTTCCTCATAGATATTTAAGACTTCTCTATTGCCTCTATCGCCAATAGCATGAATTCTCATTTGAAATCCGTTAGCAATTGCAAGCTCAGAAATTTTCTTCAGCTCCTCATGCGGCGTTACGTTTGAACCTGTGTTACCCGGTAAATCGGAATATGGTTCAAGGAGCCAAGCCCCGCGTGAACCAAGCGCGCCATCTATATATTGTTTAATTGATCGAACAGTTAAAAAATTATTTCCGTAACCGATCATCAAATAATTTTTCAAATTATCTTTCATATTTGAAAGAGGTTCTCCAACTATCACATCAAGTCGGACAGGAATTTTATTTGAATCGGCAAGTTCTTTCATTAAATCAATTATCTCAAAAGTTTCTCCTGCATCGGTGAAAGAGGTAATTCCCTTTTTCAAACATTCTTCAGAAGCGAGTTGAATTTGTCTTACATAATCCGAACGGATCTGCTGCGGTGTCCGTTTAGCAAGATAATCATTGTAAAAATTTCTGATCAAATTTTCTGCATTCTCTTCGAACACACCTATTGGATTTCCAAGCGAGTCTTTTTCTATTGTCCCGCCAATGGGGTCTTTAGCGTTTCTGTTAATCCCTGCAATCTGCATTGCCTTTGCATTTGCAAATATTGCATGTCCGCTTGCGTGTGTAAGCATTACAGGATTATTCGGTGTTGCTTTGCTTAATTCATTATGAACCGGATAACCATTTACATTAGGATTCGGCTTTGGATTAAATTTTTCTTGATGCCACCCTCTTCCAATAATCCATTCGCCCGGTTTTGAAGACTCTGCTGCTTTAGCAACAATTGCAATTACTTCGTCCCAATCTTTTGCTTCATGCAGATCCAAAATTTGTTTTGAGTTGCCAAGACCAAGAAAGTGTGCATGACTTTCATTGAAACCGGGCATAACAAATTTCCCTTTTAGATCAATTACTTGTGTGCTCTTGCCCCTATAATTTTCAATTTCACTTGTTGAGCCGACGGCAAATATTTTTCCTTCTTTAATTGCAATCGCTTCGGCATAGGGATTCGCATCATCTACGGTAGCTATTACCCCATTAATCAAAACTATATCCGCCGGAATTTCCACTTCTTTTTCTTCACAGCTTTGTATTGATAAGATGATAACTAACAATAAAATACCAATTAATGATTTCCTTGAGATCATCACTTCCTCACTGTTTTATTTATTCTATTTTAGATTTACGTGTTATAACCGCTGCATGAAATAATATTTCAATTTTTTTTCACTTCTTTTGCTTCACATCTCATGTTATTTTCTATTAACCAAGACCACTCCGCCGATAATAATCAATCCGCTCACCAAAGTTAATATTGAAATCTGCTCATTCAACAATAACCATGAGCCGAAGAAAGTAACAAACGGCTCTATATAAAGAAACGCTCCAACGCGTGAGGCGTCCATTTCGCTTAACGCTTGCGCCCACAAAGTATATGCAACTCCCGAACAAAGAATTCCAAGAAATAAAATCGATCCCCAGCCGCTTGCTGAGAGATCAACAACATCGGAAATGTTTTGTTCGTTGATTGTGAACGGCGCAATAATAACGGCAACTATAACAAATAAATAAAATGTTGTTAAAACCGGCGAGAGTGTGAGCGTTGCTTTTTTACTGGCTAAAGAATATCCCGACCATGTTATTGAACTGGTTATAATCAGAAGATCCCCTTTGTTCTTAATAAAATCGAGAGAGGTGAAATCGCCCTTGCTGACAAGGGAAAGGAGTCCGAGAAACGAAATCACAATTCCGGTTGTCTGTGTGAAAGTAATTTTTTCTTTGAAAAAAGCTAATCCCATTATCACCATAAACACCGGCGTAATTCCTACTATCCATCCGGTGTGAGAAGCCGTTGTCCATTGAAGTCCGGTGACTTGAATCCATAAATGAAAGCATGCAATTGCCGCTAAGGCAATAATCCATTTCTCTTTTCGCAGATCGATGGCAAAGCTTTTCTTTTGTTTGATTATAACAGAAGCTAAGAATAATATTCCCAAAATCTGACGGATAAATACGATTACAACGGGATGCACTTCGACCAATGCTTTTTTTGTTGCAATGAACGATAGGCCCCAGACCGTAACGGCAAAAAGAAGTTTCCAAACTGTATTAAGCCGCGGCTTATTATCATTTATTTGAAAACTTCTACTCATGTTCGCTGTCTTGTTCTGTTAAAAGAAGAAATATTTATTGCCGGACCAAAATCTTTTTCCATTTTCTCGCTCTCATAAGTAACATGTTCAAGAAAAAGTCCCGATGGGGGTGCAGTGTATTTTGCCGGAGTTGGTGATTCATGCTCAAGAAAATATTTAAGATCTTTCTCTGTAAGTTTACCCCGGCCAATTTCTACAAGCGCGCCGACCATCCTTCGAACCATCTTCCATAAAAAATGTGAGCCGATGATGCGAATTAATATCAAATCGCCATCTTCTTTTAATTGTACGTCTTCAATCAAAACCTTAGTTGATTTTTCAAACTCGTCTTGGTCTGCAAACGAAATGTAATCATGCATACCAACAAAAAGTTTTGATGCTCTGTTCATCTTCTCAAAATTCAATTGATCTTTTATCCACCACACGAACGGTTTGCCGAATGCAGTTCTCCGTTTTGATATTTGATAAACGTAACTTCGGCTTTTCGCGTCATGGCGCGCGTGAAAATTCGGATGAGCTTTTTCCACCTCGAGAATGCAAATGTCGGCTGGTAATTCATCGTTAAATTTCATCCGGATGATTTCCGGCGCCAGCATTGTCTTCACATCTAGATGCGCAACCTGGCATAGAGCATGAACACCGGCATCTGTTCTGCCCGAACCGTAAATTTCTACACGCTCGCCTCTAAAAGTTTTTTCAGCTATTTCCAGCAGTTTACCTTGAACGGTTTTGCTGTTGCGCTGCATCTGCCAGCCGCTGTAACGCGTGCCTTCGTATTCTATGTATAGTTTGAAGCGGGACATAATTTATTTTTTGTGCACTTTCGGTTTACATTTGAGTTGTCAGGTATTTCCCGACAACTGAACTATCCAAAATTATCGGATAGTTGAACTTTCTGTAACCTAATTTGAACTGTCAGGTATTCCCTGACAGTTGAATTCTTTGCAAGTTCTCCTTCTTTGTAAATATTGCCAATATGCATGCTTACCGTCTGCTTAGTCTGACCAAATAATTTCGCCATTTGCGCTTGGGTGAGCCACACCGTCTCTTCTTCTAACTTAACATCCAGCGCCATGCTACCGTCCGGAGTTTTGTAAAGAATTATTTCTCCTTTCGATGAATTATTTTCCGAGACTTTCCTTTTCATCCTCGCACGCTTTGGGATCCTATATAAAGTTTGAAGCGGGACATGAATTATAATTTCTTTTCTTTCTTCTTTTCGAGAAGAAGCGCTTCAAGAAGTTTTCCTTTGGTTCCAAGAAATCTGGCGTTTTTATCTATATCTTCTTGGGTGATTAGACCTTTTCTTCCGCGACCTTTCTTTGACGTTGTTTTTGTTGTTTCCATTTTACAAAAAAGAATTTATTTTATTGCAAACATAATATAATTACGGTGGAAAGGGGAACCCGCATGGACGAAAAAGGTCCGCGAGTTGATGCTTACATATCAAAGTCTACCGACTTTACTTAACATTAAAAAACAGTGAACAACATGAAACATTCTTTGCTTTCAAACTTTTTCTTCATCCTTTTATTTCCCGCACTAATTCTTGCGCAGGAGATTAATCAAAAAACCTACTGCAATCCGGTTGATATCAACTACCGATACAATTGGGAACAGATCAACGATAAAATATCATATCGAAGCGGTGCGGACCCGGTAATAGTAAATCACAATGGGGAATATTTTTTGTTTGTTACCATATCCGGCGGTTACTGGCACTCAAAAGATTTAGTCAATTGGAAATTTATTGAGCCGAACAAATGGCCTGCGGAAGATATCTGCGCGCCGGCAGCGTTATCTGTGCGTGACACACTATACCTTTTTCAATCTACTTTTCAACAGCGCCCAATTTACTTTTCCACTGAACCGGAAAAAGGCAAGCTGAAATATTTCAATCGATGGATGCCGTTGCTTCCGGATACAATTGGTCCGTGGGATCCGGCAATTTTCCACGACGGCGATACAGACCGCTGGTTTATGTATTGGGGTTCATCAAATGTTTATCCAATATACGGACGCGAGCTTGATCACCAACAAAAATTGATTTACAAAGGCGAAATCAAAAAACTTCTTTATCTGTACCCGGATCAACACGGCTGGGAACGTTTCGGTCCCAACCACACGTCAACAATCAAACCATTCATTGAAGGCGCGTGGATGACGAAGCACAACGGAAAATATTATTTGCAATACGCCGCACCGGGAACCGAATACAATGTTTACGCTAACGGAACTTACATCGGCAGCGATCCGCTTGGTCCGTTTGAATATGCGTCGAACAATCCGATTTCATACAAACCCGGCGGATTTATGACCGGCGCCGGACATGGAAATACTTTTCAAGATAACTACGGAAATTATTGGAACACCGGCACTGCTTGGATCGCTATCAACTGGAACTTTGAGCGGCGCATTGTAATGTTTCCTGCGTTCTTTGATAAAGACGATTTGCTTTACGCGAACACACGCTTCGGAGATTTTCCTCATTACTTGCCGAAAGGAAAGCTTACAAACAAAGACGACTTGTTCACCGGATGGATGCTGCTTTCATATAAAAAACCGGTGAGCGCTTCTTCGGTTCTGGATACATTTCGCGTTGCGAGCGTAACCGATGAAAACCCGCGTAGCTTTTGGGTTGCACAAAACAACAAAGCCGGCGAATGGCTCAAAATTGATTTGAAAGAAAAATGCGAGGTGCGGGCGCTCCAAATTCATTTTGCCGATTACAAGTCCAACCTTTACGATAACGATTCTTCACACGTTTACACTCAATATAGATTTTATTCTTCCGTTGATGGAGAGAATTGGAAACTGATCGTTGATCTCTCAAAGGTAAAACAAGATCGCCCAAATGGTTATTTCGAATTGCCGAAAGCGGTAATGGCACGCTACATCAAATACGAAAATATTTACATACCCACACCGAATCTTGCGGTTAGTGATATACGAGTTTTTGGAAACGCACCTGGCAAGAATCCGGAGACACCAACACGTCTCAATGTTGTCCGCGACAAAGACGAGCGTAACTGCTCAATAACATGGGACACGGTTGATGGAGCGGTTGGTTACAACATTCTTTGGGGAATTGGGAAAAATAAACTTTACGAAACATATCAAATGTGGGCAGACACGGGAAACAAATTGGAATTGCGCGCGTTGAATGTAGGTCAAGAATATTGTTTCGTAATTGAATCGTTTAACGAAGTTGGTGTTTCCAAACAAAGTGAAGTAGTTCGCTGCAAATGATTTTCTTTACTCGTTAATTTCGGACAAGAATTTAATTTCTTTTTGAAGCATCGAGACTTTGAGCGGAATTTTACCGATCATCTCTCCGTCGGCTTCAATCAAACACGGTTCACCGATCGGTTCAACTATACAGTTTCCAACTTCTTTGTAATGCATCTCGGCAAGGTTAACGAACTCTCCTTTTCTAATCTTGGATAGATTCTTCAGGTAATCAAGCAAACTTACATTGCCCGCTAATGTCACGGCAATTCTTCCGTCGTTCACTTTTGCATGTGGGGCTATGCAAATGCCGCTACCGAAGTAACGCGCGTTTGCCAGTGCTAAAATCAAAACATTACCTTCGTAGTTAAACTCACGCGAAGTGATTTTTATTTTTTTCCGTTTGTAGCGTAGAAAACTTGTTATCGTTGCAGTAAAGAATGCAAGGTTCGGTCCGTAAGTTTTGTTTCTTTCGTTAACTCGTTTGGCAACTTCGGCACCGAGACCAACATCGGTTATGTTGTCAAAGAAATGTACTTTGTCTTCGTTAGCCAAAGATTTGTATTCGAGCTTTCCGATATCAAGCTGAATAATTTTATTGTTTCTGATGAGCTCATGGAGGTTCTGAATTTCGCTTGAAAGTTTTAGCGACCGTGCAAAATCGTTCCCGCTTCCCACGGGAAGTAATCCGACAATCAGATTTTCCCTTTCAGATTTTGGAACGCGCATGATTCCGTTTACAACTTCGCTCATCGTTCCATCGCCGCCAACAGCTATTAAATAATCAGTTCCGATCCGTACGGTTTTTTCTGCCAACTCTTCGGCAGCGCGGCTGGATTTAGTTATGAAAAATGCGGGGTCGAATTCCTTGCCAAGAAATTTTCCGGCTTCGTATTCGATCTTGTGTTTACGTAGATGTTTGCCGTGAATTATAAAAGTGATTTTCTTCATGAGGATAAAATAAGATTTTTTCTCGTGGCTGTTTTTCTCATTTTGGCTGATTGAATATAGTTTGGTTACTGCAAGAAGGCAAATTTTCTATTTAGGTTTCTTGCATAACGAATCTTTATTTTTGTATTGAAACTAATTCCGAGCGAGCATGAATCCTCTTCAAAATTTCTTCTACCCGAAATCAATCTGTATTGCCGGTGCATCTACTAAAGAAAAAAGTATCGGCTATGAGCTTTTAAAAACCATAAAGCTTTATGGATTCACCGGAAAAGTTTTTCCGGTAAATCCAAAAGCCAATGATGTGCTTGGCTATAAATGCTATCACTCAATAGAAAAGATTGATGAGCAAATTGATCTTGCAATAATTGTAGTTCCCAAACAATTCGCCGAAGGATCTGTAGATGCTTTACTGAATAAAAATGTTAAATCAATAATACTTATAACCGCCGGTTTTAAGGAGACAGGCAAAGAAGGCGAGGATGCCGAAAGAAAAATCGTTGAAAAAATAAAACAAGTAAACGCACGAATGGTTGGACCAAACTGCATGGGCGTAATTAACACGCTCGATGAAATTAAGCTCAATGCAACTTTTGTGGCGGAAAAACCAGAGACCGGCGCAACTGGATTTTTATCCCAGAGCGGTGCGCTCGGCGCAGCAGTTTTAAATTCCTTGCGACAAACCGATATTAAATTTGCACACTTCATTAGCGTTGGCAATAAAGCCGATATAAACGAAAATGATATTCTTCCTTTCTGGCAAAACGATAATAACATCAAGACTCTCACATTTTATCTTGAAAGTTTTGTGAACGGTTTTGAATTCATTCGACCATTCATTACAGGAGAAATTTCAAAACCTACTATTGTTTTGAAAGCAGGCAGGACTGAAAGCGGGATGAAAGCGGCATCTTCGCATACCGGCGCACTTAGCGGAAAAGATAAAGTTGTTGATGCACTGCTAAATCAATTTGGAATTATACGCGCGGGTAATTTGAACGAGCTCTTTAACACGGCAAAAGGATTTGAGAACTTTAAAATGCCAAAGGGTAACCGTGTTGCTGTTGTAACAAATGCAGGCGGACCCGCTATCTTGTGTGTTGATTCACTTGAAAAAGAAAAACTATCGATGGCAACTTTTAGCATTGAAACTAAGAAGCGGCTGCGAGAAATTGTGCATCCCGAAGGCAGCATTGAAAATCCGGTTGATCTTCTACCCGGCGGCACAGCTGAAATTTATAAGAAGGTAAATGAGATTGTTGCCGCAGATGAAAATGTTGATGCAGTGATTTCAATTTTTGTTGAGCCCGTAATGGTGGCGCCGTTTGAAGTCATTGAAAGTGTCTATTCTATTCAATGCGAAAAACCGATTCTTCAAGTCGCAATGCCGTTGCCGGAATTTTGGGAGAATTACCGGAAGAATTCATCTAAAAAATTACCTCTATTTAGAAATCCAGAAGACCCGGCAGAAATTTTATCGAACATGCTTTTCTATTCAGTTCATCAGCAAAAGTTTACAAAAGAGCGGGATGAATACAAATTCCTTCTTGATCTGGAGCCAAAAATTAATAATTTTAAGAGCGGCTTCATTTCACAAAATGAGATTGAACAACTCAGTAACTATTATAATATACCTCTCATAAAGAGCCGTTTGATAAAATCAACCAATCTTGAAAATGTTGAGGAGGCATTTTACCCGCTCGTTCTAAAAGGAATAAATCAAAAAGTAATTCACAAATCGGAATTGAACGCGGTTAAGCTGAACATCACAAACAAAAAAGAATTATTAATCGCAGCAAATGAAATTGAAAAAAGTTTTTTGCTCGCCGGGTTTGAAGTAGAAGAATTTCTAGTTCAGCAATTTGTAAAAACAAAACATGAATTGTTAATTGGCGGTTTTCGGGATCTATCATTCGGTCCAATCATAATGTTCGGTTCCGGCGGAAAATATGTTGAAGTTATTTCTGACACTTCCATGAAATCTGCTTTCATGTGCGGCAAAGACATTGATAACATGATCAACGAAACTGTTATTGGAAAAATATTACATGGCATTCGCGGAGAAGATCCTTGCGATATGAATGAGTTGAAGCGAATTATTATGAGCTGTGCACGGATGATGATAGAAAACAAAAACATAGTGGAGTTCGATCTGAACCCGCTGATTGTCGGAGAAGACAATAAGTATTACGCTGTCGATGTGCGTGTCCGCGTTGAGTGAGTTAGTGCTTAAAAGTATGTTGAAAATGGAACAATCCTTTACTACATTTTATTTGAAAAAATTTTAAGGTCGTTATGAAAAATTTTTTCCTCTCTCTTTTTGCCTTTTTTGTTTTGATATCCAATCTGCAGGCACAGTGGCGGCAAATTCAAACAACTCCGCTTTTAACCTACGGATATTGTATTGATGCGATAGGTGATGAATTTGCTGTAATCGGTTGTCTCCCTAACAATATATTAATCACTACTGATGCTGGTAAGACTTGGATTCAAAAATCAATACCCAGAAGTTATCCTATTGATATTTCTTTGGTAAATAAAAATACTTTTTATGTTGCCTCAGGGGATGGAACATTTTACAAAACAATTGATGGCGGTAATACTTGGATTGTGATTTATTCTAATCCGGAAAAAACACAGTTTGGTAATTACATAAAAATGTTTAGTCCCACAGATGGAATAGCAATGGGCGATGGTAATTTCTCTACAAATGTCCCGCTATTTATAAAAACGACTGACGGAATAAACTGGATTGAAACAAGTAGCAAGCCTATTGGTGGAGGTATGGCTGACGGGTGGAAGAGTCTTGATTTTGTTAATTCAAACATTGGTTATTATTCTCCCAAAGGAGGACAGGCACCCCGAAGACTTTGGAAAACCACAGATGGTGGGTTGAATTGGGTAGAAACCAACTTTGATGTTTATGCAAATGTGATAAAATTTTATGATAAAGCTTTTGGTATTCTTGCTCATTTACCAACTATTTATAGAACAATAAATGGTGGTATAACTTGGCAGGATTATCAGATACAGGTATCAAGTCCATATCCGGCATTGGATTTCGAGTTTGTTCCCAATAATCCTAAAAAAGTTTGGATGAGTTATTATTCAGGTTTATTTTTTAGTAATGATTCCGGAAAAACATGGACAGAGCAAAGCATCCCCAACATTACTAGTGCGTTTGATATAACATTCGCAAACGAAAAAACTGGTTGGTTGCTTTGCGGCAACGGAAAATTATTTTATACCAACAATGGCGGAGGTTTTTTTACCGAGCTTGCCGAAGAGAATAATATTCCGACTTCTTTCTATCTTTTTCAAAATTATCCAAATCCATTTAATCCAAATACAGTAATTAGTTATCAACTGCCGATAAGCACTCACGTTAGGCTAAAAGTTTATGATCTGCTCGGAAGAGAAGTTGTTACTCTTGTTAATGAATTTCAAAATGCCGGAACTCATAATTCTACTTTCTTCGCTCAACACTCTTCAATCCCTAGCGAAACTTATTTCTACAGACTTACTGCCGGAGATTTTTCATCTACTCATAAAATGATTTTGCTAAAATAATTTTCCAGACTAGGTGTAAAATCAAAACGGATTTCTTCAATTACACTTCTTATCTTTACTAAGATCATTTTAAAAAAGAATTATGAAAATTGCATTCGCCGCAAGCGAAGTTTTTCCATATGCAAAAGCAGGCGGACTGGGCGATGTTGTGGGGGCTCTTCCAAACGAACTTTCAAAACTTGGGCATGAAGTAAAAGTATTTCTTCCTAAGTATAATACAATTACAGATGCGGAGTATAAACTTCGGCACTTACCCGAGCTTGGTGAAATTCCTGTCCAAATTGCGGGCAAGAGCTACATTGTTCGCGTTTATTCTTCGAGTCAACCGGGTTCAAATGTGGTTTTTTATTTTGTTGATTGTCCTCATTATTTCTGCCGTTATGAAATTTATACAAACGATAAAGATGAGGACGAACGGTTTATTCTCTTCTCAAAAAGTGTAATTGAAATTCTCCAGCGGCTTCAATGGGCACCCGATATAATTCATTGCAATGATTGGCCAACCGGTTTGATTCCGCTTCTGCTTAGAGAAAATTATGGGTGGGACAGTTTGTTCCGAAATACCGCAGCTGTTTTCACAATTCATAATATTGCCTATCAAGGCAGATTTGCAAAAGATGTTTTTATAAAATCTGAATTCGATAGCAAACATGCTTTACCGGGTGGAATAGCAGAATACCATGGCGATATTAATTTCTTAAAGACCGCAATCTTAACTTCAGACATAATAAATACTGTAAGCGAAACTTATGCGCGAGAACTTTTAACGCCGGAATATGGCGAAGGAATGAATCATTATTTGTCGTTGCGGCAAAATGATTTTTACGGAATATTAAACGGCGTTGATTACAACATCTGGAATCCGAAGAAGGATAAAAATATTCCTTTCAATTATTCTATGAACGATGTCTCTTCAAAAATAAAAAATAAAAAAGTTTTACTAACGCGTTTAGATCTTCCTTTTGATGAAAACATTCCCTTGATTGGAATTGTTTCCCGTCTGGTTGAACAGAAGGGATTTGATCTGATAAATTCCGGCATTGACCAATTGATGAAATTGAACGCTCAGTGGGTAATTCTTGGAAACGGGCAAGAAATCTATGAAAAGATGTTTAGAAAGATGGTGAAAAAATATCCGAAAAAAGTTTCGGTTTATCTTGGTTTCTATGATGAACTTTCTCATTTAATCATGGCAGGCGCAGATATTTTTTTAATGCCGTCGCGTTTTGAACCGTGTGGGCTCGGTCAGATTTATGCTTTGAAATACGGAACGGTTCCTGTCGTGCGTAGAACTGGCGGGCTTGCGGATACTGTTCAAGATTGGAATGAGTCTCTAGTTTCGGGAAAAGGAACCGGTTTTTCTTTTTATGACTACTCTTTAACTGCGCTTGTTCATTCTGTTCGGCTGGCGGTAAATAATTTTAATAATAAATCTACTTGGAATAAAATACAATTAAACGGTATGAGTAAAGATTTCTCTTGGAGGAAATCTGCAGAAAAGTATGTGGCGCTTTATGAAAAGGCGGCAATTAAAAGGCGCGGTCAAACATAGACTGCTTCTCCTTGTTGATTGCGAAATTAAAAAAAATTATTCGTTCTAATATTCCATTTCAAATTTTGAACTAGTTTATAAATTATTTATTTAATCAGTCATGAAACTATCTCAGCAATTAATTTTCTTCGGCGTTGTTTTTTCTGTTTACGGGTTAATCAACTACTATATTCTTCGCCGTTGTCTTTCTGTCGTTCCCGAATCGTACAAAACGATCTTTCTTGCCACGGGCGTTTTTGTGGTTTTCTCTTTTATTGCAGGAAGATTTTTAGAACAGGTATGGATCTCTTTCTTTAGCGACGTTTTGATCTGGGTCGGTTCGTTTTGGATTGCGTTCATGTTTTATTTTTTTCTCTCTCTGGTAATTATTGATCTCTTCCGGCTCGTCAATTTTTTTATTCCGTTTTTTCCATCCTTCATTATAGCCAACATTGAAAAGACCAAGCGGGTGACTGCACTTGTGGTTCTTGTTTTTGTGATAATAACCGTCGCCGGCGGCTACATCAACACAAGGACTATTAACACCAGAACTTATAAATTCAAAATCGGTAAGCATACGGGAGAATTAAGCTCTCTTAATATTGTAATGGCTTCGGATCTTCATCTAGGAACAATTCTCGGCAGATCATTTCTTAATGATCTTGTAGATAAAATTAACGCACTTAAGCCGGATATAATTCTCCTTGCCGGAGATATTATTGATGAAGATATCAATCCGGTAATTAAAAATAATGTCGGCGAAGAGTTGGTGCGTTTAAAATCAAAATACGGAGTCTTTGCAATTACCGGAAACCACGAATATATAGGTGGTGTTAAGACCGCCGTTCAATATCTAATCGCGCACGGTATTAATGTTTTGAGAGACCGTTACGAAAAAGTTGCCGGTTCTTTTTATGTCGTTGGAAGAGAAGACCGCTCAATTAGACAGTTTGCGGGCAAACAAAGAAAAAATTTGAATGAGCTTTTAGCGGGAATTGATAAATCTCTTCCAATCATAATGATGGATCACCAGCCGTTTGGTTTAAATGAAGCTTTTGAAAATGGAATTGATCTTCAATTTTCCGGGCATACACATAACGGTCAGTTGTGGCCTATCAATTTTATAATAGAAAAAATTTATGATTTGGCATGGGGTTACGAAGTTAGGGGAGATACTCATTATTACGTTTCATGCGGAGTTGGCGGCTGGGGTCCGCCAATTAGAACAGGCAGCAGACCGGAGATAATTAACTTCAAAATAAACTTTGTCGGTCCTAAAAAATAAATATTACTCTTTCGTTACTTCAGAACCGTCATCTTCTTTTGATGAACAACTCTTCCGGCTTGCAGCCTGTAAATATAAATCCCGCTCGACAACCGCTCTGCGTTTAATAGAACCGAATATTCACCGGCATTTAATTCTCCATCCACAAGCATTACCACTTCTCTGCCGAGTATATCAAAGATTTTCAGTGTTGCATGCGAGTACTGGGGAAGTGAAAAACGAATTGTGGTCGTTGGATTAAACGGATTCGGATAGTTTTGATACAATTTGAAATCAAGAGGAATGTTATCGTTATCTTCAATACTCGTAGCAATATTCATTGGGGTTCCACATCTTCTTAATTGAAATTGTCTTTTTAAAGATGGTTTTTCGGTATCTATTTTTACAGCAGAATAATAAACCCAAACCTTGTCGTTTCCGATATATGGTTCTGGCTCAGAAATATTCAAAGTACTATCATAGTCACTCAATAACCACATTGTTTGTTGAGAACCATCAATCGTTGTCATCCAAATTTCTCCGGGTTGATTAAATGTTGTTTCAAACCAGCTGCCACCGTTGTTATTAATTTGAAATGTTGAATAAAGCTGATCGTTGAAAAAAAACGGTTCATGTGATTGATTAAATGAGGCAGTTTGTAAATTTTGTGTCTGCGGAACAATTATTTCATTCTGAATAAACATTGAGCCAAAAGATGTTCTTTTAAAAAAATAAGCAGTATCAGTAGCGTTAATACCGCTCATAAAATATTGCTCGTTTGTGATAGGATTTAAGACTGGATAGCCATCAATTTTATTTGAAAGGTCATTTGTTACCGGAATTGGGGGAGTCATCGGCGTATAGGCGTTAAATTCTTTGGCCTGGGCTTTATTATTAATGTCCTTGTATCCAAAAGTCAAATACTGACTACCTTTAATCCATCTCGGAACTATCACATCCATTGGGATGATTGCTGGATAAATACTTGGCTGTTGTTCTATCAAATAATCATTTGCGGGGTTGTCCAAATCCAAAAGGCGTAATTGATAATTAGAATTCTGAGGTGTGTTAGATGAGAAACCATTTATACTATCATTAAGAATATAGCTTACAAATCGTTTGTTTACTCCTGGGAGTTGAGATGGATAAAACACTCTCCGCTTATTCGAAACTGGCATTGCAATGTCTGTAACTGTTGCGGCTGTTGGACTTGTTGGTCTAACAAGTTTTATTTGCCCAGCAAAAGTTGCTCCTACATAATATGGGCCTATGCTATCTACACCCCAATCGGCTGGACGAGCATATATATTGCTGTAGAATGGGCTAAAGCCTTTCCCATCGGAAGGTATTAAATCACCAGTATTTGGATCTATACCGCATTGCCAAACTCTGCCCGATACTCCATTTGTTGTGTCAATTTCTATCCAGATCATATAATTCCCAATTGGAGACACTTCGGGATTTACATAATTGACAGAAATATCACCAATTCTTTTGTCTATCGGGACAAATGTTTGAGAAAAAACCAGACTTGTAATTGAAAAAAACGCTATTACAATTATTCTCATTTAATCACCTCTTATTTTATCAAAATCATCTTCTTCGTCTCCTTAAACACTGAACGGAGTGAAGTGTCTCGAATCTTTAAAGTATAAAAATATATTCCACTTTGTAGGGCGAATCGCCGATTCGTCCCCACATCAAACACTACACTATATTCCCCCGGTTGTTGGTATTCATTCACAAGCGTACCAACTTCTCCACCGAGTACATCGTAAATTTTTAATGTAACTAACCTCTCCCTATTTCCCTCTCCTTGGTAAGGAGAGGGATT
>JAJYXU010000014.1 GCA_021801605.1 Bacteroidota bacterium | reverse complement strand
TTTCAATTGAGATATCGCACAAATCTAAAAGTTCTTGAGAGACGCCGGTAATTTCATTGCCGATGAGCAGTGCCATTGGAAAAATTTCTTTTGTCAGATTGTAATGCGGAACGCTGGATTCAGTGAGTTCGAGCGCGCAGATTTTTATGCCGCTCTTTTTCAATTCGGTAATTACATCTTTTGGATTCTTCGCGTATTCCCAGCTTACGCTGTTTTGAGAACCGAGAGCGGTTTTCAAAACCTCTTTCTTTGGCGGATGAGGTGTGTAGCCGCAAAGGAAAAGTTTTTCGATCATGGCGCCGTCGGATGTTCTGAAAATTGAACCGACATTATAGCTGCTGCGAATGCTGTTCAATACAACATAGACGGGAAGCTTCTTCACAGCGTGAAGCGTTTCTATTGTACTCCGGTTTTTCGAAATTTCATCGTGGGAAAGTTTTTTCATCAATCAAACATTTTTATATGTTAAGCGTAAACCTACAATGCCGACCACAATCAAAAAGATGAATGCAATTCTAAGAAGCTCTTTTGGTTCGTTGAAGAAAAGAATTCCATAGATGGCTGTTCCAACTGCTCCAATGCCGGTCCACACTGCGTAAGCCGTTCCAATCGGAATATCTTTAGCCCCAAGCGAAAGAAAGACATAACTTAGAATCATTGTGATGATGGTAAGAATTGTAGCTTTGAGCTGAGTAAAACCTTCCGAATATTTTAATCCAACTGCCCATGAAATTTCGAACACGGACGCGATTAGTATATAAATCCAATCCATTAATTGAAACCTTGTTTGGAAATTGAAAGATAGGATTCCAGTGATTGAGCGTTGATAAAAATTTTCACTTCTTTTACATCTGGAAATTGTCTGGCTGTTTCATAAAGTTGTTCTTTAATACGGGATATATCGCATAAACTGGTAATTGCAAAATCACCTTTGATATAAACTTCGGCAATTCCATCCGATACAGTTGCCTGATAAAGAATTAAGCCGGGACCTTTAATATAGTTTTTGAGTTCATCTGTATTTTTTGCCGCGAACAACTCGTTAAGTGCAGATTCGACTTCGTTTTTCTCAATTAGAATTGTTTTAGAGATTGGAACCAGAATATCATTACAATCAATAGATTTACCGGTAAGGGTAGAACCTTCCGGCGCAACCATATAAATATTGATTGTCATTTCGACCGGTTCGTTCGAATCCTTTTTACCGCATCCATTCAAAAAGAGTAAAGATGTAGTAAAAAAAGAGATTAAAAATATTTTAACAAATTTCATTATCTCTCAATCCTCTTTTTTGTTTCCGGTATTACCTAATTTTTATCTATCGGATAAATTGCGAACAAAATCAATTAGAATAAATACCACGCCAATACCGGTATAAGTTTTATTGGTTAAAAATCCGATTGCTAAACATGCAAACCATATAGCAATTAATCCCAAATATTTTTTATTCAATCCATCAATCCCCAACTTGCAACTTGTTGACTGCAAAATAAGAAAAGAAAATTTATTTCTTCACTAATAGACAGTATTCATAAACGGGGTTCAACTTTACAAAAAAGTTTGTGAGAAAAATAAAATAAGGGTAGTTCTAAAAACTTCAATATTTTCTGCGGACTTTGCGTATTCTTTGCGCCTGCCTACCGAGCGTGTTGCAGAACTTGTCATTCTGAATGAAGCGAAGCGAAATGAAGAATCTCTATGCTAATAATCGCACTAATTCTAAATTTAAGTGTGAGATTCTTCGCTCGTAGACTCCCTCAGAATGACATATTCGAGTTGTGCAACACGCTCTACCGGCAGGTAGGTTCTTTGCGTTAATTTTTTATAAAAGATAATTTTTAGAACTACCCATAATTAAGAAAAAACTTAAGGAGGTTTTTCTTTTTAGAATGCCGGGAAGCTGAATTTATTGGTTCTCTTCTTCTTCAACGTGCAAGCGGTGCAAAAAACGGTGTACAGCAGGTGCAATTATAATTCCTACTGTAACCAAAAAGACTATTCCGGAAAAAAGGGCATACATAGAAGCGAAAAATTTTCCGGCATCTCTGTGCATTTCCCCAACCGGTCCCATTCCGCCAAGAATCATTGAGGCATTTAGAAGTGAATCTATCCAGCTCATTCCTTCTATAAAACGATAACCGAAAATACCAATCATCAGTGAAATAAAGATTGTAAGAAAACCTAACAGCAGATGGTTTATTGCACGTCGAATAAAAAGGTTACGTGGAAGCAATGGTTCATTTTTATTTTCGAAACTAAATACCTTTTTTGATGCTGCACTTCTTATATATTCTACCATAAAAACTCTTGATAGTTTGTTTTATAAAATTAAAGAAAATATCAGCATGAAATGAAAACTAATCTTAGTGTTACATAGTATTGAGATTATAAAAATTTATTTCTTTTATAAATATATTCAACAAGCCACTTATCTCCGATTTTTTTCATATCAACATGATTTTTTTTAGGTTTATCCTGATCTGGGCATGTTTTAGTATAAAAATATTTTCCGGAGAGGCCGTCTTTATCAAGCTCAAATTTGTCCAATGTAAAAGTGCACTTCGAATCGTCTGTTACGCTATCCTGCTCATCCATTTTTCTTATCATGAATGATATTTGATCCTCACTGCCTTCGCATGCGCAAAGTTTACAAGCCCCGAACCAATCGCCTTTGAAATAGAGTTCAAGAAATTTTTGTGCAACTTCTTTCGGATTTGAATAATCAACACTTGGCTGTTGAGCGGCGAGATTCAAGCAAAACAAAAATGAAATGAATAACAAAAATCTTGTTCTCATTTTTTAGCTCCGCATTAATTTATTTTTTGTTAGAGTTGTACAACGGTAAGAACAAAAACGCAAGTGATTTTTTGATATGTATTGAAATGCCAGCATGATTGTAAAACCAACCATATTAACTGGTTAAAATATAGCTAATGTACCAATCAACTTCACAACCAAATTACATACTGTTTCTTCCTCTTCGGCTAATGAATTATGTAGAAATTATTATTCGTATCCGAAGTTATAAGTTAAACTAAACCAGGGAAGAAAGGAACCACCGGACATATGTTTTCCCAAAGGTCTAATAGCTGCTACGTCACCGGTAATATGCTTGCCGATAACTCTGAATCCAGCCATTCCTAAAATAAAATTTGTACCAAACGGAGTCCATGTTTCTGCTATCAATTTAAGATTTCTGCCAATTTTAATATCACCGCCCAAAATCATTATCGGCTTCTCTGAAAAATATTCTCCGGAGAATCCCCATCCTAAACCGATAGAGATATTTTTATTTTTATCGCCAAGTGTGGTCATTGTGTAAGCTATTCCTACACCATCCTTAAACCCAATTTTGCTGAAGTCTGTTAAACTCATATAAAAAACTCCGGCAGCAAGATCAAGATTTTCCAAAGGCAGTGGTGTGATCTTCGGAGATAAATAAAATAACTGCTTTTGTAATGTAGGCATAATTGAAATTCCTCCACCGAGTGTTAAAAAACTTCCAATACCGATTGCTGCGAATGGGAAAAACAGTTCATTCAATTGTATATATCCCTGCCCTGGTTTCATCGGTCTTGCAGTGGGGAATATTATCAGACGGCTCAAACTTGCATCTGTATAATTCGGACGGACAATTGTATCTTTCATTACATTTTTCATTTTGAGCGCGGCTCTTTCCCGCCTTGCAAAATCTGAATCTTCGTAACCTACTACATCTTTAATCTGATCTTTTGGAATTTTGACTTTTTGATTTTCCCTTGTGATTACGTTGAGAAATTTTGGTTCTGAAGATTCTATTCTCCCCACATACTCTGTCTGATCTGTGAGTGTTATAACCAGAAGATTGGATTTTAGAGTATCAACCTGAGCATTTACAGATGTAAAAAATATTAAAGCCAGAAGAATATTGAGAGTAAAATACGATTTCATTTTATCTGTCCCCATTTAATGAATGATCATTTCAGGTCG
>JAJYXU010000156.1 GCA_021801605.1 Bacteroidota bacterium | reverse complement strand
AAGATAGTTTTTGGAACAACCCTTTAGTTCTTTAAATTAAGCCGGAAATTGTGCGACTTGTTCAATCAGTTTCCGGCTTTTTAATTATTAAGTTACCTTACGCAAGGTGTCATTCTCGGAATCGAGCAAAAAAGAAGTTTTTAGATTCTTCCCCCGATAAATCGGGGTTAGAATGACAAATAATAATGTTTTTGCGTAACATCAGTTATTAAGAACACATATGATTGATTTAGAAAAGGACAGCAACTTTACTTCCCGCTTTGATAAAAGTTTTTTTGAATCACGCGAGGACTTTACATTGATTGGCGAAGGATCGCCCGGCGGTAAAGCAAGCGGATTGGCTTTCGCTCATAAAATTCTGCAAGAAAAAATTAATCATGATGAATTCCCGGATATTGTTCTCAATATTCCCCGTATGATTGTTTTGCGGACTCAGGCGTTCGATTGGTTCATGGAAAGGAATAAACTTTTTGAAATTGCTTATTCAGATAAATCCGATGACCAGATTATTCTTGCTTTTCTTCAATCCGATTTACCCACAGAAATTCTTGGCGACTTACGCAGATTGATAGAAAATTTTCATTTGCCGTTGGCTATACGTTCATCAAGCATGCTGGAAGATGCTAAGTTCGATCCGTTTGCCGGCATCTTTGCAACAAAGATGATTCCGAATAATTTTCCAAGTACCGATGACCGTTTTAAGAAACTGACTGAAGCTATCAAATTTGTTTTTGCATCAACATTCTTCAAAGCATCGAAAGATTATTTTAAAATTTCATCGCACACTATGGAAGAAGAAAAAATGGCGGTGATAATTCAAGAAGTAGTTGGACAAAAGCATGATGATAGATTCTACCCGAACTTTTCCGGTGTTGCACGTTCTTTTAATTTTTATCCAAGCGGCATGGCTAAACCCGAACAAGGTGTGGTTAATCTTGCTCTTGGTCTCGGAAAAACTATTGTTGATGGGGGATTAGTATGGAGTTATTCACCGGCACATCCAAAATCTCCGGCACTATTTGGTGATCCGACAGATCTTCTGAAAAATACTCAGACAAATTTTTGGGCTGTTAACATGAGTCCTTTTACCGAGTATGATCCTACCAAAGAAGCAGAGTTCATGATACAAGCAAATTTGAGCGAAGCAGACTATGACGACACTCTTAAATATATTGCTTCCACTTACGATGCATCTTCTCAACGGATTGTTATGGGAACCGGAAACCCCGGACCGCGCGTATTAAATTTTTCTCAATTGCTATGGATGAATGAATTTCGTTTCAATGATCTAATGAAAAAACTTTTGAGCGTTTGCCAGGATGCGCTCTCTAATCCTGTTGAAATTGAATTTGCAGCAACGATTACTAATGAACCGCGCAAACTTCGTTTTGGCTTTCTACAAGTTCGTCCAATGGTAGTCTCGGATGAAACTATTGATCTTGATGAGAAAGAATTATATGGCGAAGGAATATTACTCGCTTCAGACCGCGTGATGGGTAACGGTATAATTGAAAATATTTTTGATGTTGTTTTTGTTAAACCGGACATGTTCGATAAGAAAGACACAACAAAAATTGCTGGTGAAATTGATTCGATCAATAGGGAATTGGTAAAAACAAACAAGAAATATCTGCTGATCGGTTTTGGAAGATGGGGAAGTTCCGATCCATGGCTTGGTATTCCGGTTGATTGGGGGCAAATTGCCGGTGTGAAAGTAATAGTTGAATCAACTCTATTCGGAATAAATGTTGATCTTAGTCAAGGTTCACATTTCTTTCACAATCTTACCAGTTTTAACGTAAGCTATTTTTCAATAACTTATGACAGTGACTTTAAGATTGATTGGGATTGGCTCAACAGTCAACAGATAGTTCAAGAAACAAATTTTGTTAAGCATATTAAACTAACACAGCCGCTAACAATAAAAGTTGACGGTAGAAAGAGCCGCGGAGTTATTAAAAAATGATTAATGAACATAAGCCGATTGATAATTTAGTTTTTGAACTTCAGGAACGTGCGAAAGAATTAAATTGTCTTTACACAATAGAAGATAGTCTTAACCGTTCGGAAATCTCTCTCCGTCAAGCTTTTCACACAGTTATAAATGCAATTCCGCCCGCTTGGCAGTATCCCAAAGAATGCAAAGCTAAATTGGTTTATGGCGATATAGTCTATCAGACAAGTGATTTTGAAGAAACTAAATGGTTCATTCAATCCGATATTGTTGTTCAGGATAAATTGGTTGGACATATAGCCGTTTATTATTTGACGGAATTTCCGCAAGCTAACAATGGTTATGGACCATTTTTAAAAGAAGAAAAAAAATTGCTTAATACCATTGCCGACCGGCTTGGTCATTTTATACTTCATCATAAATTAAAAAATGTTTTTAATGAACTTAGAAATGTTCGTGAACAAGTTGATGGACGTACTAAAGGTGAATGGCGAATAGTTCTCGATATGATTCGCAAAACCGATCCGGGTTTATTTATGAGTCTTTTACGCAAGACTCTTCACCTTCTTTGCTGGAAAGGCGTTGAGGAAGCAGAAATGTTGATGAAGCATGCAAACGTTTCCAGACGAGGCGGAAAAGAAGATGAATCAGTTTACGATGATAATAAGCCGATGAAGTTTACTAAGATTGTTAACTATGATCAGTATGTTGATACAATTTTAAAACTTGCAGATGAAAATTTATCGGACGAGATTATACTTGGCAGAATTCAAAAATGGATTCAAGAAGATAAATCCAGTTCTCTTATTAAGGTTGTTGATAACCAGGACACCTCTCTTTCTGAGATTGCCGATGCGATTCGTAAGTTTGTTCACTTAACTCCGGAAAAATTTGAACTTCCTCCTTCAACTGTCAAGGGCTTACGTGTTTCTCTCTTAAGAAGATTTTTTACAGATCATCTCGACTATATAAGCGTAGCTAAAGAATACGTAATGCTTAGCGATTTCTATTCATTAATTGATAAGATGATTTTCCCCGGAGGCAGTCACGGCAAGTTAGGCGGTAAGAGCGCCGGATTATTTTTAGCAGTACACATCTTAAATAAAGAAGCCGAACAAAATGAATTCCTTCAGAATATCAAAACACCCAAAACGTGGTACTTAACTTCCGATAGCATTCTTTACTTCATGCGTCATAATAGTCTTGAAGAAGTGCTGGAACAAAAATATAAAGAGATTGATGAAGTACGTATCGAGTATCCTCATATCGTTCAATTATTTAAAAATTCTGAATTCCCATCCGACATTCTTAAAGGATTATCAGTTGCACTTGATGATCTTGGAGAACGACCTTTAGTTGTTCGTAGTTCAAGCTTGCTCGAAGATCAGATTGGTGCAACATTTTCAGGTAAATACAAAAGTTTATTCCTTGCAAATCAAGGTACAAAACAAGAGAGATTAATTGCATTGATGGATGCAATTTCTGAAGTATACGCTTCCACTTTTAGTCCTGATCCTATTGAATACAGAGCAGAGCGAGGTTTGCTCGATTTCAATGAGGAGATGGGAGTGATGATTCAAGAAGTTGTTGGTACAAAAATCGGGAACTATTTTTTACCTGCATTTGCCGGTGTTGCTTTCAGCAACAATGAATTCCGCTGGTCGCCTCGTATAAAACGAGAAGATGGTCTCTTGCGTCTTGTTCCTGGGCTTGGAACGCGTGCCGTTGATCGTTTAAGTGATGATTACCCGGTTTTGGTTTCTCCAGGACAGCCAAATTTGAAAGTGAATGTTTCTCCGGAAGAGATATTTCGTTATTCGCCAAAAAAAGTTGATTTGATAAACTTGAATACGAATGAGTTTGAATCAATTGCAATAAATGATCTTCTCAAAGAGTTTGGTACTGAATATCCGCTCTTCACTCAAGTCTTTTCTGTTATGGATGGAACGATGATCCGTCAACCGAATGATTGGGATGCCGGTGATCCATTCAAAGAATTCTTTGTAACATTTAACGGATTGATTACACAAACGAATTTCTTAAAACGAATTGATACAATCCTTAAAACTCTTCAGCAAAAAATTAAATCTCCCGTTGATATCGAATTCGCTTCAGATGGTAAAGATTTTTATATGCTTCAATGCCGTCCGCAAAGTTTTGCGGGAGATTCGAACTCGGACACAATTCCGAAAGATGTTCCTTCAGAAAGAATTATTTTTACGGCACAACGTTTTGTCTCAAATGGAAGAATGCCCGATGTTACTCATATAGTTTATGTTGATCCGCAAAAGTATTCCGATATTACGGATAAAGATAAAATGCTTCAGGTCGGTCGTGCGATAAGTAGACTGAATAAAACACTTCCAAAGAGAAAATTTATTCTGATTGGTCCCGGCAGATGGGGAAGCCGCGGCGATATCAAACTTGGTGTAAATGTAACTTACTCCGATATTAACAATACGACAATGTTAATTGAAGTTGCACGCAAAAAAGGGAATTATGTACCAGATCTTTCATTTGGCACTCATTTCTTTCAGGATCTTGTTGAAGCGAACATACGCTATCTTCCTCTTTATCCCGATGACGCCGGAATTATATTCAATGAGAAATTTTTTAATGAATCAAAAAATATTTTTTCAGATATCGTTCCGGAATTCAATCTACTCTCGGAGATAATCAAAGTTATAGACGTTCCCAATTCTACCGGTGGGTTAATTCTAAAAATATTAATGAATGCCGAACAAGAACAAGCCGTTGGTATTTTTACAACTCCTACCGGTGAAATTATACTGGAACAGGAATACAAAGAAACATTTGATTATCATCCCAGCGATCATTGGCGATGGAGAATGAAGATGGCGGAAAAACTTGCTTCCGATGTTGACGGTGATCGTTTTGGAATAAAAGGTCTTTATATTTTCGGCAGTACAAAAAATGCTGCTTCAGGTCCGGGCAGCGATATTGATCTGATTGTTCATATTGACGAAGGCAAGTGCAATATACAAGAACTTAATCTTTGGTTTGAAGGATGGAGTTTAGCTTTAAGCGAAATGAATTATTTGCGCTCTGGATACAAATCGCAAGGATTACTTGACGTTCATTATGTTACCGATGAGGACATAAAAGCTAGAACAAGCTATGCTTCTAAAATCGGTGCAGTTACAGATGCAGCCCGTCCATTAAAAATGAAACAAAAAAATAACTAGAATAAAATCCGTTCGGCATTTTCCGGTTTTAACGGATCGAATTTTACGATAGCTAATTCATTACCATCGTGCGCGGCACTGAAACAAAATGTCTTTCCGATTCTATCTTTCCAGCTTCCCATTATTCTTGCGGATTCATGTATATGTCCGTGTAAAGTTATTTTAGGTTGTTTCTTCTCGATGAATTTTTTGATAGCAATACTGCCAACATGAAGATCAACGTGTGTATGGTCAATAATTTTACCATCGAGTGCTGCACGATCTAAATTTGTTTTGTAAGGCGGACCGTGAAAGAGAATGATATCTTCCGAAATATCTTCCGAACCGGTTAATAACTCTAAATCTTCTTTAATTGTTGAATATTTTTTTTCTTCGGATGGAATCTCAACAGATCGTTTCCCTTCCTCAGGAGAAATAGAGCCGAATTCCGTATAACGCGATAGATCGTACTTCTCCCAATCTTTTAAAAGGAATGGTGAAGGAGGAGTGAAAGAGTATCCGAATATTTTTCTGCCGAAAAATTCTGTAGACCGCATGTGAATGTATTCAAATATATTTTTTTGCGCTGCATTTATGATTGAAGGTTCATCCGAGCGTGCATCATCATTACCAAGTATTAAAAGAATTCTAGGATAAAGCCCATTTAGTTTTTCTTTGAGCGATAACAAATTATTTGTCAGATAATTATCAATAAAATCTGCATGAATATGACTGTGCGGAAGTAAATCACCGCCGAGCAAAACCGCCTCCGGTTTTTCGTTTAATATGGCATTGAACAATTTTTCGTAACGTTCAATTTTCCCATGAAGATCTGAAACGAAAAAACAATTATTCATTTTAAGCTATGTTAAAAATCACATACCAATATATGAATCGTCTCTAAAAAATAAACTAATCTTACTCAGTCACCTTACGCAAGGTGACATTCTGAACGGAACGAAGTGGAATGAAGAATCTAATAATCGAGCAAAAAAGAAGTTTTTAGATTCTTCCCCCGATAAATCGGGGTCAGAATGACAAATAATAATGTTTTTGCGTAAGGTGAATTACTCATTAATTTGATAATGGGAAAAAATTAATTTGACAATTCTATCGAATAAGATATATTTGCAATAGAAATTAATCAAAAAAGAAAAATATGTTTTTAGTCTTTAATCATCGTCACCATCATTCATTCCTGATAAGTGAAGTCGGAGTACTTTAAAAAAATATTATAAATTAATATGAAATGTACCCCGCTTGCAACGGGGTTTTTTGTTTTAAAGGAGAAATTATGAACGGAAATTTGAAACTTGCTATTCAAAAAAGCGGTCGGCTTACTGAGAAGTCGTTGCAACTTTTACGCGCGTGTGGTTTGGATATAGAAAATTATTCTGATCGTCTTATTGTGTCTGCGCGTAATTATGAATTGGATCTACTTTTTCTCCGCGATGATGATATTCCCGAATATGTCCAGGATGGCGTTGCAGATATCGGAATTGTGGGCGAAGATGTTGTGATTGAGAAAGAAGCCGATGTTGAAATAATAAAAAGACTTGCCTACGGTAGATGCAGATTAATGCTCGCAGGCCCTGAAGATAGAAATATACCCGAGCTTGATCAACTGAATGGAAAACGTGTTGCAACATCTTATCCAAAAATTCTTTCAAATTTTTTCCGGAATAATAAAATTGATGCGAAGATAATCCAGATCAGCGGCTCTGTTGAAATTGCACCGTCTCTAGGAATAGCGGATTACATCTGTGATATCGTTTCTACCGGCAACACACTAAAATTGAATAAACTTAAAAAATTTATAACTGTTTTCGATTCTGAAGCCGTGCTGATCGGCAGTAAAAATTTAACAAGCGATACAGAAAAATTTCTGAAATTAAAAAATTTAATTCTTCGTATTGAATCTGCTTTGAATGCAAAAAATTCTAAATACTTGATGATGAACATACCAAAATCCGCTTTACAAAAGATTCGCGAAATTCTTCCCGCATTGAAAAGTCCTACTATACTCCCTCTGGCTGACGAATCAATGCTTGCAGTACATGCTGTTATTCCATCTGAAATGTTTTGGGAAATTCAAGAAAAATTACATCTTGCGGGCGCATCCGGATTATTACTCATACCAATTGAGAATATGATATTATGAGAATTTATTCGACAAAAAATATCTCGGAGATTAAGCTAAGCAATCTGTTTACACGCCGCGCACTTGAGACAGAAAATATCTTAAAGATAGTTAAACCTATCGTTGAAGATGTTAAACGAAACGGTTTGTATGCCGCGCTCAAGTATGCAAAAAAGTTTGATGGCTACGATGCTGAAAAAATCTTAGTTGCAAAAAAAGAATATGAAAATGCAGAAAAACTGCTTGACGGCGATGCAAAGAAAGCATTGATAACTGCGGCAAAAAATATTGAAAAGTTTCACCGGAAACAGGTTCCGACTGGATACGAGATTGAAACGATGGCAGGAGTAAAATGTTCGAGAGAATTTAGAGCGGTTGAAAATGTTGCTCTATATGTCCCCGGCGGAACAGCTGTTCTTCCATCAACTTTATTAATGCTTGGAATGCCCGCGCAACTTGCCGGATGTAAAAGAATTGCTGCTTTGTCGCCGACAAAAAATAAAATTAATCATGCTGTTCTCTTTGCTGCAAAGATTTGCGGGATTAATGAATTTTATAAAATCGGCGGTGCACAGGGAATTTCTTTGTTGGCTTATGGCGATGGGCAGATTAAAAAAGTTGATAAAATATTTGGTCCCGGAAATCAATTTGTAACCGCAGCAAAAACTTTGATTAGCATTGATCCTCAAGGAGCTGCTATTGATATGCCTGCCGGTCCAAGTGAAGTTCTAATTATTGCTGATGAAAAGGCAAATCCATCTTACATTGCTTCAGATTTACTTTCTCAGGCAGAACATGGAAAAGATTCTCAAGTAATTTTGTTAACAACAAGCAACAAGCTGGCATTTGATGTGCAAGATGAAATAAAACGGCAGAAAAAATATTTGACGAGAGGAGAATATATCAACGGGTCGTTGCATAATTCATTCATTCTCATCGTTGATTCAATAAATGAAGCGATAAAACTTAGCAACCGATACGCACCTGAACATTTGATCCTAAATATAGGGCGCGCTGAAAAATTCAAAAAGGAAATTACAAATGCGGGCTCGGTATTTTTAGGCACTTACTCGGCGGAAAGTATTGGAGATTATGCATCCGGCACTAATCATTCTCTTCCAACTTACGGTTACGCAAAATCGTTTGGAGGAATTTCTGTTGAATCATTTATGAAGACAATTACATTTCAGAAAGTGAGCAGAAAAGGATTGAAAGGAATTGCTTCTACTGTTATCAAATTAGCATCGCTTGAAAAACTTGACGCACATGCAAATTCAATTAAAATAAGAGTGAAGAATGAAAATTGAATCGTTGGTAAGAGAGAACATTCTCAAATTAAAGCCATATACATCCGCGCGTGGAGATTTCTTAACCGGAGTTCTTCTTGATGCAAACGAAAATAGTTTCGGCTCTGTGGTTAATGACGAATGGCATCTTGAGTTGAACCGTTATCCGGATCCTTTTCAAAACAGTTTAAGAAATGAACTTAGTTCTTATCTGAATGTTGAGAAAGAAAAATTATTTATCGGCGTTGGTTCGGATGAGATAATTGATTTAATGGTAAGAATATTCTGTGAACCGAAAATTGATAATGCAATTATTCTGGAACCCACTTACGGAATGTATAAAGTTGCATGCGATGTTAATGATGTTTCTACAATTGCGGTAATGCTGGATGAATCATTTCAACCACAGCTAGATAAAATTTATCATGCAACCACAAAGAACACAAAACTAATTTTCATTTGTTCACCTAATAATCCTACAGCAAATATGATCAATCCCGAAAGCATTTTAGACTTAGCTGAAAATTTTAAAGGAATTGTTATTGTTGATGAAGCTTACGCGGAATTTTGCGGCAAACCCTCAATGATAAACGCGGTTGAGAAGTATTCGAACATCGTTGTGCTTAGAACTTTTTCAAAAGCGTGGGGACTTGCAGGCGTACGTTGCGGTTACTGTATAACTTCACCGGAGATTATAAAGTTACTTTATAAAATTAAACTGCCTTATAACATCAATAAACTTACGTCACAAGTTGTAATTAATGCCTTAAAAAAATTCAAACAAAAGGATAAATTTGTTAAGGAAATAAATTGGGAAAAAGAATTTCTCATAAAAGAATTAAAACTGATTCCAGGAATTAAAAAAGTATTTCCTTCTGACAGCAATTTTATTTTGTTTGAGTGTGAGAATCCAACGAACATTTATCATAAATTAACAGAGAAGGGAATAATCATCCGCGATAGAAGTAATCAAGTGAAAAATTGTCTCAGAGTTTCTGTTGGAACGCGAGAGCAAAATGAAAAATTCTTAAATGAACTTCGGGACTTGATATGAAAAAAAATGATGCTAAGATAAAGAATGTTCGTAGCGCGGCACATTTAAGAAAGACGAACGAAACGTTGATTAAAATAAAATTGGATCTGGACGGAACCGGCAAATCTAAAATTAAAACCGGTATCGGATTTTTTGATCATATGCTTGAACAATTGGCAAAACATTCGAATATATATATGGATATTAGAGTAAAGGGCGATTTACATATTGACGAACACCATACTGTTGAGGATGTTGGAATTGCACTCGGTGAAGCAATAAGCAAAGCTCTCGGCGACCGGAAAGGAATTGAACGTTTTGGATTTATGCTGCCGATGGATGATGCTCTTGCTGAATGTGCGGTTGATCTCGGCGGAAGATCTTATCTATCATTCAATTGCAAATTTAAGCGTGAGACGGTTGGCGGATTTCCAACAGAACTGTTTAAGGAATTTTTTAGAGGATTATCAATAGGGCTACGGGCAAATATACATATTAAAGCAAGAGGAGAGAACGACCATCACAAAGCAGAAGCAATATTTAAAGCACTGGCAAGGGCGCTCAATAATGCGTTTAAATTTGATTCCAGAAATAAAGGCAGTTTGCCGTCAACAAAAGGATTGATATGATTGCATTGATTGATTACGGCGCCGGTAATACGGCATCGGTGGCAAACGTTCTTGATGAATTGAACTATGAATACATAATTACCAAGCACGAAAGTGATATATCAAAAGCAGACAAAATTATTTTTCCCGGCGTGGGTGAAGCATCTTCTGCAATTAAAAATCTTCACTTGACAAATCTATTTACAATGCTGCGTGTAACAAAGAAACCGATGCTTGGAATTTGTCTTGGTATGCAGTTGTTATGCGATAAATCGAAAGAGGGAAACACTGCCTGTCTTGGAATTTTTCCGATAACTACAGAAAAGTTTGATGAAACGAAAATTAAAGTGCCCAATATGGGCTGGAATCAAATTAAATATGTCAAGCAGTCAAAATTGTTTTATGAGATTCCCGAAGAAGAATATTTCTATTTCGCAAATTCTTATTATGTTCCGGTAAATGAAAATACTACTTCAATTTGTTATTATGGAATTGATTTCTGTTCTTCTATGGAAAAAGATAATTTTTACGGAGTTCAATTTCATCCGGAAAAATCAGGCAAAATGGGGATTCGATTAATTAAAAACTTTGTGGAAAAATGTTAATAATTCCAGCAATAGATATCTTAGACGGAAAAGTTGTTCGTCTAATAAAAGGAGATTTCGCTACAGCGAAAAGTTATTCCGATCATCCGGTAGATCAAGCAAAAATTTATGATGAATCCGGTTTTGAATGGATTCATATTGTTGATCTCTCCGGTTCCAAAGATGGAATAATTACTTCACTTAAAACACTTGAAGAGATTAAAAAGGAAACAAAATTAAAAATTGAATTCGGCGGGGGAATAAGAAGCGCCGAGGATATTTCGAAGCTGTTTTCTATTGGAGTTGATAAGGTTGTTATTGGCTCTCTTCCGGTTTTGGATAAACCCGAATTTGAAAAGGTTGTTGAATCCTTCCCGCCGGATAAAATTATTATAGCGGCAGATACTAAGAAGGGAGAGGTTGTTATAAAAGGATGGAGCGAAAATTCATACCTTGAGATTAGCGTTTATATAACGCAATGCAAAGGTTATGGAATTAAAAACTATCTTATTACTGATATTGATAAAGACGGAATGCTTGAAGGACCGAACCTCCGGCTTTATCATGGATTGAAAGAGATATTCCCGGATTTATTCCTAATTGCTTCCGGCGGTATAAGAGGAAAAAAGGATTTAGAAGATCTCAAAGAATTTAAATGCGATGCCGCTATTGTTGGTAAAGCTATCTACGAAAATAAAATTGATCTAAAGGAACTATCAAAATTTGATTAGCAAAAGAATCATCCCTTGTCTCGATGTTCAAAACGGCATGGTAGTAAAAGGAATAAATTTTGTAGAACTGCGTCATGCCGGTTCGGCTGTTGAACTTGCGGAAAGATATTACAACGAAGGAGCCGATGAATTAGTTTTTCTTGATATAACGGCTTCAATCGAAAAAAGAAAAACTTTGGTAGAACTTGTAAAACAAGTTGCTAAAGTTATAAGAATACCATTTACTGTTGGCGGAGGCATCTCTGAACTGAAGGATATTGAAGCATTGCTTGGATCGGGTGCAGATAAAGTTTCTCTTAACACTTCAATTGTAAAAAATCCTTCTTTAATTTCTGAAGCCGCAAAAAGATTCGGCAGTCAAGCGGTTGTTGCCGCTATTGATGTCAAAAATGTTGGGTCGCAAAAGAAAGTATTTATCAAAGGCGGTAAGGAAGAAACGGAATTGGATGGTCTTGAATGGTGTAGAAAAGTTAATGAGCTTGGCGCCGGAGAAATATTATTGACATCAATGGATCATGATGGGACTAAGAACGGTTACGATCTTCCATTCTTAAAACAAGTAGTTGAGGATGTAACTATTCCGATTATAGCTTCCGGCGGTGCCGGTACTAAAGAACATTTTCTGGATGTTTTTAATATTAGCGTTGATGCAGCTCTTGCCGCATCTCTATTCCATTATGAAGAGCTAACCATTAAAGAACTGAAACAATATTTACAATCAAACGGAATTAGAGTGCGCTTATGATAAAAGCAGATGAATTGAATTTTGAAAAACTCGGCGGATTGATTCCGGTTGTTGTTTCAGATTCGGATACAGATCAAGTTCTCATGCTCGGCTTTATGAATAAAGAAGCATTTGCAAAAACAATCGAAACAAAACTCGTTACATTTTTCAGCAGATCAAGAAATACTTTATGGATGAAAGGGAAAACTTCCGGCAATTTCTTGAATCTTATTGATATCAAAAAAGATTGCGATAACGATTCTCTTCTTATCTTTGCAAGACCCGATGGACCAACCTGCCATAAAGGAACTTATTCGTGTTTCGGAATTGAGAAGAACAATACTCCTTTCATTGATCAACTCGGTAAATTGATTAAAGAAAGAAAGAAATATCTCCCGGAGAATTCTTACACAACCAAACTTTTTAAGGAAGGTGCCGATAGGATCATTCAGAAAGTCGGCGAAGAGGCAATTGAAACAATAATTGCAGCAAAGAACCGCGATAAAGAAGAGATCATAAATGAAACTTCCGATTTGATCTACCATTTGCTTGTAATGCTTGCAGAGCAGGAAATTGAGTTTGATGAAGTTGTAAATAAACTGGTTAGCCGTCATAAAATAAAATCAAAATAAAGTTCAAATTTTGTTTGTTTCTTCAAATTAATCGTTCAAATCAGTTATTCCGTCTTAAAATTTCCCATCTCAGCTAAACTTTATTAAAGACAGTTCGATAATTATAACATAAGGGGTATAACTATTATGAGAATCAATTGGGCTTTCGAATATAGAACAAAACTTTACTACAGGACATTTACACCAAATGGAGCGAACTTTAGTCGTTTCTTTATAAAATATTATTAGTCTTAGTGAAAAAAAACTTACTCGAAAAATAATCTGTTTAATAGAGAGTAATTTATAATGTATCGCAGTAATAATATGATGGGCGTTATACTTGCCGGGGGCGAGGGGGTTAGACTTCAAAATTTTGTCCGTACGCTTTACGGATATCACCGACCGAAGCAATATTGCACATTCACAGGCACACGTTCAATGTTCAAGCATACAATTGACCGTGCATCAATGCTGATCCCTCAAAGCCAATTGCTTACAGTTGTGAACAGCGATCACCGCAATTATGTTGCAGAAGAATCATTGAACCGTTCTCCAATTACAATTCTTGAACAACCCTGCTTGCGCGATACCGCCGCGGGTATTCTTTTACCTCTTCTGAAAATTGAAAATGTTAATCCAGATGCAACAGTCGCAATCTTTCCTTCCGATCATTACATTCTAAATGAAAAAAGATTTATGGAACATGTAAATAAAGCGGCTCTTTTTGTAGAAGAGAATCCTAAATCTATTGTTATGCTTGGAATCCGGTCTGATAAAATTGAATCCGGTTACGGATGGATAGAACCGACACGGGATTTATTCAGCGACGGTGTAACTAAAATTTTTAACGTAAAAAAGTTTATTGAAAAACCCGATAACAGTTTAACCAAGGTTCTTTTAAGCCGGGGATGTATGATAAATACATTTGTAATGATTGCTAAATGTTCCGCTTTTATAAAACATATTAACTATTGCATTCCCGAACTCGTAGGCGCATTTAAACCGATACGCGCAAAGATGGGTACCTCTATGGAAAAAATTAATATAAGACGATTATACAAATATCTGCCTTCATTTAATTTTTCTAAATCCGTTCTGGAAAATATTCCCAATTGTCTAAACGTTCTTGAAGTTACGGATGTATATTGGAGCGATTGGGGTGAAGAGCAGCGGATCAATAGCGATCTTGAAAGTATAAATGTGGCTATGGAAGAAGCTCTCCTGGCAATGTAGTTTTTGAGAACAGGTTTAACCTGTTTTCTTTGGGGGCGATTTTATTTCCGGTGAGTTGAATCTTCTTTCCGGTTGAACAAATCTATTTTCCGGCGGAGCAAATATACTTTCCAATGGGTCAAACATGATTTCTATCAAACCAAATGTGATTTCCACTCATGGAACTTGACTACTGAGGGTACGCCGTTAGGTGGGAGTGGTAAATGTTTTCTGAATAGGTCACCATTTCTTTGACAGCATATTAAAAATTATCTTACATTTTACTGGATGTTCATTATCTCGTCAACATATTTCTCAGCCAAACTCTCAGCATCTTTCTTACTCTTCGCCTCAACGATACAGCGTATTATCGGTTCGGTGTTGGATTTATGGAAGTGAACCCAAAGATATGTTGCTAATGTTGTATAAAAGAAATAATTTCTATCATAACCAATTGATAATATTAACAAATGAAAATAATTAGGAGTAATAATGAAATTTAAAGTCGTAATACATAAAGCAGATGAGGGTGGATATTGGGCAGAAGCCCCGTCAGTTCCCGGCTGTGTTTCTCAAGGAGAAACATATGAAGAAGTGCTTCAAAATATTCAGGAAGCAATCGAAGCTTGCCTTTCTGTTGATTTAAAAGAAACAGATTTAGAGAAAGAAAGTCAAATAATCGAGATAGCAGTTTGAGAATACTGAGCGGCAAAGAATTTGCTAAAATTCTCGAGAAACATGGTTGGATTTTAAGACGAATTCATGGTAGCCATTTTGTTTATGGAAAAAAAGGAAGAATAGAAAGAATTTCAATCCCGATCCATGGTAATACACCTCTTAAGAAAGGTTTATTAAAGCATTTGATGAAAATAGCTGAACTCACCGAAGAGGATTTATAGATTTATAAAGTATAATGAAAACAGAACTAAATATTTGGGAAGTTTGAAATTGAGAGTAATCCGCTTCAGAAATAGAGATGTCCTTTTTGATAGAAGTAGAGTTGTCAAAGAAATAGTGAAGCAGTTTAAGAAATAGAATAAATCCGACCACTCTCTATATCTCTCTTCTTAACTAAGTAGGGAGAGTTCTAGAATCTCACTAAAATATTTCTTTGCCAATCTCTCCGCTTCTTCTTTTGTCTTTGCTTCAACAATGCAGCGAACAATTGGTTCTGTATTGGATTTGCGGAAGTGCACCCAGTGATCTGCAAAATCGATCCGTAAACCGTCCTCAAGATTAATTTTCCCCGATCTGAATTTCTCAACAAGCAACTTAATAACTTCATCTGGATTCATAGAACCAAGTTCTATCTTTTTCTTAGCAATAAAATATTGAGGCAAAGATTTCTTCAGTTCGCTCATCTTTCCGCCAAATTCAAGCAAGTGTTGAAGCATAATAACTGTTCCGGTTAAAGCGTCTCTTCCGAAAACAACTTTTGGCAGAATAACTCCTCCGCTTCCTTCTCCGCCAATAACCGCCTTAACTTCTTTCATCTTTTGAACAACATTTGCTTCTCCAACAGAAGAACGGAATACTTTGCATCCAAATTCGTGCGCAACATCATCAACCGCACGTGTTGTTGAAAGATTTACAACGGCGTTTCCTTTTTTCTTACTGAGATAAAATTTTACAGCTTGTGTGATTGTGTTCTCTTCTCCAAACGGTTCACCTTTTTCAGTTATTAGAACTAAGCGGTCAACATCCGGATCAACAACAATTCCAATATCGGCTTTATGTTTCTTAACAGCACGCATTGTTGCAGTTAAGTTTTCCGGGATTGGTTCGGGCAGACGCGGAAAGATTCCGGTCTTGTCGCAATTCATTTTAATCACTTTACAGCCGAGTTTTTCCAATAACTCAGGCATCGAATAAGAGCCGGCACCGTTGACGCAATCAAGCAATACTTTGAATTTTCTCCTTCGAATCTTTGCGGTATTGATGTAATCCATTTTTAACACCGCATTGATATGGTCTTCCAAACCTTTTTCGTATCCGGTTAACTTTCCAAGTTTATTCCACTCAACAAATTTTTTATTGGCATCATCCAGAAGTCTCAACATATTAACATTTTCTTCGGGACTCATGAATTCACCGCTGCGGTTCAAAAGTTTGAGAGCATTCCATTGATTTGGATTGTGGCTTGCGGAGATTTGAATTCCGCCGGCTGCTTTTAATTTTTTTACATTGAACAATACGGTTGGAGTAGGGCAAACACCGATATCAATTACATCATTTCCTTTTGCAAGAAGAGTTCCTATGACAATATTACGAACCATCTCACCTGTGATTCGTCCATCGCTGCCGATAACAATTTTACCTTTGCCGCAGAAATCAGCGTAGGCAGATGTATATCTTACCAAAACGTCCGGATCAAATCCGTCTCCAATTATTCCTCGAATACCGGAAATGCTGACCATTAACGTAGGCATAAATCACCTTTTAATTGAGAATGGAAAATTGAGAATTTAGAATTAACAAATTCATATAGAAATTTAATAACTTTTGTTGCCAAAAAAATCTATTAAATGAAAAACAAACAGACAATCATTTCCGCAGTAAATGAGCTACTCATTAAGAAGTTTGGAATTCCAAGGCGGAGTAAAGTTCTGCCTAATCCTCTTGATCTGTTAATAGCCACAATCCTTTCGCAAAATACAAACGATAACAATTCATATAAAGCTTTTCAAAATTTGAAGAGCCGGTATAAATCATGGGAAGAACTTTTAAGTGAAAAGAGAATAGTAATTGAAAACGTAATTAGAGTTGCCGGATTAGCTAAGCAGAAATCGGGAGCGATTAAAAATCTGATAACCGAATTGAATAAACGAGGATCGCTTTCATTGAATTTTATAAAGGGACTTGATAACGATTCCGCAATAGAACAATTAATTGGTTTCAAAGGTGTTGGGGTTAAAACTGCAAGCTGCGTTTTGCTTTTCGCGCTCGATAGAAATGTTTGCCCGGTTGATACTCATGTCCATCGAACAGTAAATCGGGTTGGAATTGTTTCTGAAAAAACGCCTGATAAAACTTTTTTAGAATTGAATAAAAATTTTCCGGAAGGGATTGCACATTCATTTCATACGAATCTTATTCGTTTGGGGCGTGAAATTTGTAAGCCGACTAATCCCGGATGCGGAGTTTGTCCTTTGATAAAATTATGCGGATACACGGATAAAAATCTAAAAATGAAAACAGCGGGAAAGAAAAGAGAATTTATGCTGTTAGATAACGTTGGTTAGGAATTGAGAACCTGCCTGCGGTATGTAAACCGGTAGGCAGTTTGATAATTGAGAATAATGGATGAAAATGAAAAACCGATTACCAATTTTAACTTACTATAAGCGCTGATATGTGGATATTATTTGCAACTCTTAACCCAATTTCGGAAGGCATTAGAAGTGTATTTATCAAAAAAGCTTCTAAACAATTCGACTCAATTTTTATTTCATGGGCAAATAATTTTCTGCCGGTAGTTATTTTTACTCCGCTTCTTTTTTTTATTGATCTAAAGTTTAATACTCTGTTCTGGGTCGGTTTAATCGGTTCCAGTTCCTTAAATGTTGCCGCAAATATTTTTTATATGCGTTCAATCTCAAAGGGCGATATTTCAAGTGTAATGCCGATGCAAAGTTTTGCACCTATCTTTCTGCTTTTTTCAAGTCCAATCCTTCTCGGAGAATTCCCAAATCTAGTTGGACTGATCGGAATAATTCTCGGATTTGTCGGTTCTTACTTGCTGAATTTAGATCTCAGAAAGAACAGCATTCTCGATCCGCTCAAATCATTAGTTAAAGATAAGGGAACGAGGTACATGCTGATCGTGGCATTCCTTTGGAGTATCTCTGCTAATTTTGATAAGATCGCAATTCGAAATTCATCCACATGGCAGTATATGGCATGTACAAATATTCTTATCTTCACAACAATTTCAATTTTAGTCACAACAACAAAGAAATTTAAGATCGGCTCAACGGCAGGCAGTAAAAAATATTTATTTATCATAAGCGCATTCACGGTTGGTTCTTACATTTTTCACATGACGGCTCTCTCGCTAACTTTAGCTGCATATGTTATTGCAATGAAAAGAATGTCCGGTGTCATTTCTGTCTTTCTTGGAAATATATTTTTGAAAGAAGCGAACTTGCGCCAAAGATTACTCGGCTCTTTTGTGATGATGCTTGGTGTTCTTCTGATTGTATTTTCATGATGAGATGATATTTCTTATTTCACTCATTCTATAATTTAAATTTCTTCCCTTAAATTAAATATTCCTCTTTGAAACTATAAATTGAAATGCTTTGTTGTAACAAATAACAAAATTGATGGCGCGATTCTATCCCTACGAAATAGAAAAGCTGAAATTTGTTTTAAGAATAGCGTTATTTATATTGCACGGAAATTCAAAACCATCTCTGGACATTTCGGATGACTAAATCTTATGATATTGCCATTTTAGGCGGCGGTCCCGGCGGTTATGTGGCTGCAATACGTGCGGCTCAACTTGGATTCAAAACCATCATAATTGATAAAGATAATCTTGGCGGAATCTGTTTGAACTGGGGATGTATTCCTACAAAATCTTTGTTGAAGAACGCAGAAATTTATGATTTAATGAAAAATCATTCCAACGATTTTGGTATAAAGGTAGAAGGATTGAGTTTTGACTTCAACAAGATCATCAAACGAAGCAGAGATATCTCCGACCGGATAACAAAAAATGTTGAATTACTTATAAAGAAAAATAAAATTGACCGCATACGCGGATTCGGTAAGTTAATTTCGAAAAGCCAGATTGATATTTTTGACAACGATAAAAAGAAAATTGATTCAATCACTGCAGACAAAATAATTATTGCAACGGGCGCAAGACCTAAATTCGTATCGGCAATTCCGGTTGATCGAAAAAATATTATCACTTCCACAGAAGCGATGAACCTGCCAACTCAACCGAAAGATCTAATTGTGATTGGCGCAGGCGCTATCGGTGTTGAGTTTGCTTATTTCTATTCAGCTCTTGGAACTAAAGTAACAATTGTTGAAATGCTGGATCAAGTTCTTCCGGTTGAAGATAAAGAAGTGTCAGAGACACTCTTAAAAAGTTTCAAGAAAAGAGGGATTGAAGTTTACATTTCTACAATAGTTGAGAAGGCAGAAGTGAAAGAGGGGAGCGTTACGGTTCATATTGAAAAAGATGGAAAGAAAATTGAATTGAAAGCTGAAAAAGTTTTGAGTGCAACCGGAGTAACCGGAAATGTTGAAGGATTTGGTTTGGAAGAATTAGGAGTAGAAATTTATAAGAATCATATCAAAATTGATAAAAATAGCTATCAAACAAACGTTCCCGGAATTTATGCCATTGGTGATGTAATCGGTCAGCCCTGGCTTGCTCATGTTGCTTCTTCTGAAGGAATTTATTGTATTGAGAAGATGAAGGGATTAAATCCCCATCCGATTAATTACAAAAACATTCCCGGCTGCACGTATTGTATTCCTCAAGTTGCAAGTGTTGGAATGACCGAAGCAAAAGCGCTCGAAGCCGGATATGAATTGAAGATCGGAAAATTTCCGTTTATGGCGAGCGGGAAAGCTTTTGCTGTTGGAGAGAGAGAAGGTTTTGTGAAATTAATTTTTGATGCGAAGTATGGCGAACTTCTTGGCGCGCATATCATTGGACCTGAGGCGACAGAATTAATTGCAGAACTCACACTTGCAAAATCTATGGAAGCAACATATGAAACTATTGTAAAAACTGTTCATGCTCATCCGACATTATCGGAATCAATAATGGAAGCGGCGGCAAACGCATATGGCGAATCAATCCACACATAGAATTTTTGATTACAGCGACCTCGGCTTGATCAATTATGAACAAGCATGGGATATACAGAAAGAAATTTTTGATCTTCGTCTCCGTAACGAAATTAATGATACGTTTTTTTTGTTAGAGCATCCGCATACTTATACACTTGGCAAAGTAGCCGAAAAAGAAAATTTAATCAGCTCAGAATCTCAACTGAAAGAACTCGGTATTAGTGTTTATGAAATTGACCGCGGCGGCGATATTACATATCACGGTCCCGGACAAATTGTTGGATACCCGATTATCAAGTTAAGCGATTGGAAAGAAGATACACATCAGTACTTGCGCGGACTGGAAGAAGTTATTATTCTAACATGCCGTGAATATGGAATAGAGACAGAACGAAATCCAAAATACACCGGCGTCTGGATTGGTGAAAGAAAAATTGCTGCAATCGGAATTAAAGTTAACCGCTGGATAACGATGCACGGATTCGCGTTTAACATCAATACTGATCTTTCATACTTTGAAGGAATTATTCCATGCGGAATCAAAGACAAAGATGTTACATCACTGCAACATGAACTCGGCAAAGAAATTAATATTGTCGAAGTAAAAGAAAAGTTAATAAAGAATTTCAAAAAAGTTTTTGATTACACTGACTTTGTAGAAAAATTTAAAGAGCAATTTCTACAAATAACTTTGCAACCATAAACAAAGGAAACACTGATGGCAAAAAACGACAAGCTCGACGAAGCTGTTATTGATATAGAAGATAACAATAATCTACCAACCGGTAAGATAGATTCATTCGGCGGAATGACTAAAGATGAATTGATGAATGTTCTCCGTCTTATGAATCTTTCCCGCACTATGGATCATAAAGTAATGAACTTGCTTAAACAAGGGAAAGCATTTTTCCATATTGCCGGTGCCGGACATGAAGCAACACAAATTGCTTTCGGACTTGCAATGAAGAAAGGTATTGATTGGGCTTTCCCTTATTATCGTGATATGGGTTTGATGTTGACTCTTGGTTCAAAACCGGAAGATATTTTTCTAGGATTTCTTGGTAAAGAAGACGATCCAATGACCGGCGGAAGACAGATGCCCTGTCACTGGTCATCTAAAGAATTAAATGTTCCTACTCAATCCAGCCCAACTGGAACTCAGTTTTTACAAGCTGTCGGCGCTGCCCTTGCGATGAGGAAAAAAGGAATCAACGGCGTTGTTTATGTAAGCAGCGGAGAGGGGACAACATCTCAAGGTGAATTTCACGAAGCTGTTAATTGGGCTAGCCGTGAAAAACTGCCTGTTGTGTTTGTTATTCAAAATAATAAGTGGGCTATTTCGGTTCCGGTTAAATATCAAACCGCTGGAAAAGATTCTTTGATAAGCGAAATGATGAAAGGTTTTGATAATCTTTTAAGAATTGAAGTTGATGGAACTGATTTTCTGCAAGTTAATGTTGTTGCCCAATCGGCATTCAAATATGCGCGTCAGGGTAAAGGTCCGGTTTTAGTTGAAGCACACGTAGTTCGGTTATTATCTCATTCATCTTCCGATGATCAAAAAAAATATCGTCCTGATGAATCGTTAAAAGAAGATTTGAAGAAAGATCCAATTAATCTTTTCTCAAACGTTTTATTGAAGAAAGAAATATTAACCGAACTGGCTTACGATGAATTCAAAAAAGAAATTACGCGTCATGTAAATGAAGCGGCTGATTGGGCATTAAAACAGGAAGATCCCAAACCTGAATCTGCAACACATTTTGTTCTGGATGATTCAGGTAAACGGGACAGTCTTGAATATGAAAAGATGACTCAGGAAGGTAAACCGATTGTATTAGTTGATGCCATTAATCATGCCTTGCATGAAGAGATGGATCGTAACAATAAAATTTATCTTTTTGGTGAGGATGTTGCTGATAGAAAAGGCGGTGTCTTTACAGCAACAAAAGGATTATCAACTACATTTGGAAATGAGAGAGTATTTAACTCGCCATTAGCAGAAGCTAGTATTGCAGGTGTTGCAATCGGTATGGCTCTAAGCGGATTGAAACCTTGCGTTGAAATTCAATTTGGCGATTATATTTGGCCTGCATTTATGCAATTCCGCGATGAGATGGTAATGTATCGTTACCGTTCCAACAATTTGTTTGAAGCGCCGGTTGTTACGCGCGTTGCTGTTGGTGGATATATTCACGGCGGATTGTATCACAGTCAAAACATTGAAGGATTTTTCTCGCACATGCCGGGACTATTAATTGCGTATCCGTCAAATGCGGCAGATGCGAAAGGTTTATTAAAAACCGCTTTGCGTATAAACGATCCCGTTTTATTTTTGGAACATAAAGGACTGTACCGTCAAAGTTATGCCACTTCACCGGAACCGGATTCGGATTATTTGGTACCTTTCGGGAAGGCAAAAATTGTACGTGAAGGGAACGATCTTTCAATTATTACTTACGGAGCTATGGTGCATGAATCGAATTTTGCCGCAAAAAAATTGGAAGACGAAGGTTATTCCATAGAGATTATTGATATACGAACAATTGCACCGCTTGATGTAGAAACGATTTATAAATCTGTTAAGAAGACGGGTAAAGCGGTTGTAATTCATGAAGATACTTTAACAGCCGGCTTCGGTGCCGAGATTGCATCGCTTATATCTGAAAATTGTTTTGAATCGCTCGATGGACCGGTAAGAAGAATCGGCGCTGCAGATACACCAATTCCGTATCATCCAAATTTGGAAAATGCGATTCTTCCAACACGAGAAAAAATCTACAAATCATTAAAGCAATTGTTAGATTATTAAATGGTAGCGCAGATTTCCAATCTGTCTGTGAACAGATTAAAAATCTGTTCAACAAATAAATAATTGTTATCTTATAAATAGTAGTGCAGATTTCCAATCTGCTTGTGAACAGATTAAAAATCTGTTCAACAAATAAATAATTGTTATCTTATAAATAGTAGCGCAGATTTCCAATCTGTCTGTGAAGAGATTAAAAATCTGTTCAACAAATAAATAATTGTTATCTTATAAATAGTAGCGCAGATTTCCAATCTGTCTGTGAACAGATTAAAAATCTGTTCAACAAATAAATAATTGTTATCTTATAAATAGTAGTGCAGATTTCCAATCTGCTTGTGAACAGATTAAAATCTGTTCAACAAATAAATAATTGTTATCTTATAAATAGTAGTGCAGATTTCCAATCTGTCTGTGAAGAGATTAAAAATCTGTTCAACAAATAAATAATTGTTATCTTATAAATAGTAGCGCAGATTTCCAATCTGTCTGTGAACAGATTAAAAATCTGTTCAACAAATAAATAATTGTTATCTTATAAATAGTAGTGCAGATTTCCAATCTGTCTGTGAAGAGATTAAAAATCTGTTCAACAAATAAATAATTGTTATCTTAAAAATAGTAGCGCAGATTTCCAATCTGTCTGTGAAGAGATTAAAAATCTGTTCAACAAATAAATAATTGTTATCTTATAAATAGTAGTGCAGATTTCCAATCTGCTTGTGAAGAGATTAAAAATCTGTCCTACAAATAAATAATTGTTATCTTATAAATAGTAGTGCAGATTTCCAATCTGCTTGTGAAGAGATTAAAAATCTGTTCAACAAATAAATAATTGTTATCTTATAAATAGTAGTGCAGATTTCCAATCTGCTTGTGAAGAGATTAAAAATCTGTTCAACAAATAAATAATTGTTATCTTATAAATAGTAGCGCAGATTTCCAATCTGTCTGTGAACAGATTAAAATTCTGTCCTACAAATAAATAATTGTTATCTTAAAAATAGTAGCGCAGATTTCCAATCTGTCTGTGAAGAGA
>JAJYXU010000141.1 GCA_021801605.1 Bacteroidota bacterium | reverse complement strand
GATGATAAGTTTCTATGTTACAGTATTTCAAGAGGCGGATCGGATTGGCGTGAATTTTATGTAATGGATGTTCAGAGCAAACAACTAACAGGCGATGTGATTAAGTGGTCGAAGTTTAGCGGTAGTGCCTGGTACAAAGATGGTTTTTTCTACGGACGTTACGATGAACCAAAACCGGGTGAAGAGTTAAAACAAAAAGTTGAATTTCAAAAACTTTATTATCACAAACTCGGTACACCACAGTCCGAAGACAAATTGGTTATGGAGGATAAACAAAATCCTAAGTATGGATTCGGTGCCGGTGTTACAGATGATGAAAGATTTCTGATAATTTCTGTTTCGCAAGGTACTGCACCGGAAAATCTTCTTTACTACAAAGATCTAAATTCAGATATGCCGATTACACCTGTTTTCACAAAGTTCGAAGCCGATTATAGCGTAATAGATAATCTTGAGGATAAATTCTTAATCTCAACAAATTATCAAGCGCCAAATAATAAATTGATCTTAGTTGATCCTAAGAATCCGGTAAAAGAAAATTGGAAGACAATAATTCCAGAAGCAAAAGAGGTTATGCAAAGTGTTTCTCTTGTAGGAGGAAAATTATTTGTTACTTATTTAAAAGATGCAACCAGTAAAGTTTCTGTTTTTGATACGAATGGAAAATATTTATACGATGTAAAATTACCGGGAGTTGGAACATGCGGAGGTTTTGGCGGCAAGAAAGATGAGTATGAAACTTTTTACACATTCACTTCATTCACTTATCCTCCAACAATTTATAAGTATGATATTAAGAACAACAAATCGGAACTATTCAGAAAAGCAGAAGTGAAGTTTAATCCCATCGGTTATGAAACAAAAGAAGTTTTTTACAAAAGCAAAGACGGCACAAAAGTGCCGATGTTTATTGTTCACAAAAAGGGATTAAAACTAAACGGTAACAATCCGACCCTGCTTTATGCTTACGGCGGATTCAACATTTCACAACAACCGGGATTTAGTGTTGCAAGGATTCCTTTACTTGAGAATGGAGTTGTATATGCACTTGCATGTTTACGCGGCGGGAGTGAATACGGTGAAGAATGGCATAAAGCAGGAATGTTCGAGAAAAAACAGAATGTATTTGATGATTTTATTGCTGCTGCAGAATATTTAATCAAAAATAAATATACAAGCCCAAGCAAACTCGCAGTTCAAGGCGGTTCAAACGGCGGATTATTGATAGGTGCGGTAATTAACCAACGACCGGATTTATTCAAAGTTGCTTTTCCTCAAGTTGGCGTAATGGATATGTTGCGCTTTCATAAATTCACAATCGGTTGGGCATGGGTTTCAGAATATGGTTCAAGCGATAATCCGGAACAGTTCAAATACTTGATTAAATATTCACCTCTTCACAATATTAAAAAAGGTGTAACCTATCCTGCCACATTGGTAACAACAGCCGATCACGACGACCGGGTTTTTCCAGCACACTCGTTTAAATACATTGCAACTCTTCAAGAAATGAACGACGGAAAAAATCCTACTTTAATTCGTATCGAAACAAAAGTTGGGCATGGTGCAGGAACAAGTACATCAAAATCTATCGATTTGGTGACCGACCTTTATTCGTTCATGTTTTATAATATGGGAATTACACCGAAGTTTTAATTTAATGTAGAGTCGGCTTATATTTTTATTGAGACGGTTCAACGAATCGTCTCAACATTATTAATCTTTCATAAATATTCGGGGAACAATTTTTAATAGTGAAACCGCTCCTTTCAAACGCAGAGAAAGTTTTTTATTGTAGAGCAAATTCATTGCGCCTTTTAAACCATCATAAATGTTTTTATTGAATGGATGCCACCACAAATCTTTCTTAACGAACGGCAGAATGTCCCGTACTATTGTTAAGGGCTGGGTCATTCCATCAAAACCAATTCTTCCGTGAGTTCTTCCAATCCCGGAATTTTTGAATCCACCCCAAGTTGTTTCAGCCATGCCGTGACTTACAGAATGATCGTTTATAGTAACAACACCGGCTTTAATTTGCTTTGCAATTTCTTCACCCCGTTTTGGATCAGTAGTCCATACAGAGCATGTAAGTCCGAGCTGAGAATCGTTAGCCAATTCAATTGCTTTATCGTAATCATTAAACTTCATCACGCCAACAACCGGACCAAATGTTTCATCGCACATCACCAGCATATCATGATTAACATTTGTAAGAACAGTTGCAGGGAGAAAATTTTTTAGTTTAATATCTGTCGGTACTTTTGATTGAGCAAATATTTTTGCTCCTTTACTCAACGCGTCTTCAACATGCTTATTGACAATTTCGATCTGCCGCTCGGTTGTCATACATCCAATATCTGCGTTAAAGTCTTTATCATAATCAACGCGAAGATTTTCAATTTTCTCTTTTAGTATGCTTATAAAACTATCACAGATTTTTTCGTGAACGTAAATGCGTTCCACTCCACAGCATGTTTGTCCGGCATTTTGAAATCCAGCCCAAAGTGCACCCGTAGCAGCACGGTAAGGGTTAGCATCCTCGCAAACTATCATAGCATCATTCCCGCCAAGTTCAAGAACAATAGGAGTTAAAGTTTTGGCAGCTTTTCCCATCATATATTTTCCAATTGCGACAGATCCGGTGAAATATATTTTATCTATTCCGCAATCAATAAAAGCATCGCCTGCTATTTTACCCGGAAGATTTATATAACTGAAAATTCCTTTCGGAAGATTGGCATATTCAATTGCTTCTTTCAGTATCAGCCCGACCATTTGAGTTTCGGTAGCAGTTTTTAAGATCACCGCATTGCCTGCAAGTAATCCCATAACAACTTCTGAGAATGGAATTGAGAATGGATAATTCCACGGAGAAATAATTCCAACAACACCAAATGGAATCCGGATAACCTTACTTCGTTTATTGATAAGAATTACATTTCCGCCGGATATTTTTTTATCAGACAAAAATCGTTTTGCATTTTTACAATAGTAACTAATTGCCATAGAAGCAGGTAATAATTCGGTTGCCATAGCATCAATACGAGTTTTGCCGTTATCACGTGAAATTGTTTCGGCTATACGGTCGGCGTTTTCAACCAGAAAATTTCTAATCTTTAGAACACGTTTAACTCTTTCATCAACGGAAAATTGTTCCCAAAGTTTCTGAGACTTTCGTGCACGGAGAATCATCTCTTTTAAATCTTCAACAGAATGCAATTTGGAAAAACCAAGCGTCTCTCCTGTTGCCGGATTGAATGATTCTATTTGCTGATCCATACCTTCTCCAAATATTATTCAATTTAAATATCAGCCAGACTTAATCCGTTTACAACATAGCCATATAAAAGTTAAGCCCAAAGGCAGTAAATACAAACTGCGTTTTGGGCTTCTTTTTACTGGGCGGAAAGGGGGGGATTCGAACCCCCGATCCAGCAAAGCCGGACAACAGTTTTCGAGACTGCCGCATTCAACCACTCTGCCACCTTTCCGTACAATTACAACTCAATTTACGAGTCGCAACTTACAAAACTGAATTGAAAAACAGAAATATGTGATCTATATTGTATTCAGCACCATAATTATTTTTGAGTGATTGGATTAATTCAACTCAATCGTTAAATTGAGATGTATTCTATCTGAAACAGTATTTAATAATTTCTTATGAAGAGTAACGAATTACAGAAAATAATTAAAGCAGCTGAGTTGGTTAATTCTAACCTCAGTGTTAAAGAAGTTTTAAATAATATTGTTAAAGTAGCTGTCGAGTTGACCAACGCCGATCGCGGAACATTATATCTTTTAGATAATGAAAAGAATGAATTATGGTCGCTCATAGCAGTTGGAGTAGAAACACACGAAATTCGTTTGAAAATTGGTGAGGGTCTTGCAGGCTATGTAGCTAAAAGTGGTGAAACTATAAATATTGAAGACGCTCAAGATGATCCGCGGTTCAATTCCGAATATGATCTGTTAAGCGGCTACAAAACTCAAAGTGTAATTTGTTTTCCAATTAGGAATAGTAGAAACGAAATAATCGGAGTCTTACAATTACTCAATAATCAATTGGGTAAATTTTCTCAACGCGATGAAGATTTTCTGATAGCACTTTCAATCCATTCAGCAATTGCAATTAATAATGCATTGATGCATCAAGAACAGATAGCAATCAACCACGAATTGGAATTGGCAAAGCAGGAAGCAGAAAAATTTGAGATGTTAAAAAATCATTTCCTCTTGCAAATGTCTCATGAGATCAGAACCCCCTTCAATATTATTTTAGGAAGTGTTGAAGTACTAAAGAACGAAAAGTTATTTCTAAAATCCGCCGAGATGAAAGAAATATTTGAAATGCTCGAACATGGAAGTAATAGAATTATAAGAACAATTGACGAAATAATGGAAATGTCGAAAGTTAGATCGGGCAATTATGAAATTCATATTGAAAAGATAAAATTAGAGGAAGATATTTTAAGTCAAGTTGTTAATAATTATAGATTGAAAGCCGAGACGAAAGGACTTCAATTTCTCTTTGAGAAGACCACCGATATGAACGAAGTTCTATGTGATAAATTTATGATCTATCAGATATTACAAGAAATTATTGATAATGCGGTGAAATTCACAAAACATGGAAGCGTGTACGTAAAACAATTTATGAATGCTGAGGGAAAATTATCTGTCAGTGTCAGCGATACAGGAATAGGAATTTCCCCCGAATACCTTGAGCATATTTTTGAACCATTTTCACAAGAAGATACCGGTTACTCTAGAAAGTACGAAGGGAATGGTTTAGCTCTGGCTCTGGTTAAAAAGTATGCGGAATTAAATAATCTTTCTATCTCTGTAAAGAGTGAGAAAAATGTGGGATCAGAATTTTTAGTTGTTTTTGAATAACCGCAGAGTAATACAAATTTTTTTCTGTTGTCAATTCTTAATATATTTGCGCCCGAAATACAAGGAGAGGTGCAGGAGTGGTTTATCTGGCTACCCTGGAAAGGTAGTGTACCTGCAAGGGTACCGAGGGTTCGAATCCCTCTCTCTCCTCAATAATAGAATTGTTGAAGCTATGCCTAAAAAATTATTAATTCCTTTGTTGCTCTTTACAATCAGCTTGTTGCATGCACAATCATCTTCCGATAATTGGATACCAATCACAATCGAAAAAGATCAATCACTTTTTATAAATGTTACTGGATTATCTACCTTTACTGGTGACGAATTTTTTGTTTGGTCTCTGCAAGAAATGAATTCGCCCATGACAATGGAAGAAGTGGATGGAGATATTTACAAAATAAGAACTTACTACCACATTAATAAAGAGATGAAGCGCTACAGCATTTTGCAAATAATATTTTACGATAAAGAAAACAACGTATTAAAACAGTACAGTTATGAGCATAATTTTGACAAACCTGAATTTATATTTAACTATCCTATAATCCGCAATTCTGATGTTGGTAAAATATTGTTGAAATGTTTTGAATATTTTAACTCAGATAGCGGGAAGAAGTAAAGGGTATCTCTAATAACTTCAAAAGCTAATCTGCGAAAATCCGTTTTTATTCGTTCACCCCGTGGAATAGTATTATCAATATTCAATAAGAATTCAAATTTCACTTTATTCCACGGGGTAAATCCGCGTCCCATTTATTTTTAAAATAGTTTTTAGAAGTGCCCTCTAATAATCAATATCCTCTTTTAGAATTTCCACCCCGCCAATTGAATTCATCTGCTGTAAAATATTATCCCGCCTATTAATCAAATATGAAGTTGGTCTTCTTGGGTCGCGTTTCTCCGGATTTGGCAGGATGGCTATAATAGTTGCGGCTTCCACAGGATTTAATTTAATAGATGGTTTACCGTAATATATTTTTGAAGCCGCTTCGATTCCATAAATTCCATTCCCCATCTCAGCAATGTTCAAGTAAACTTCAATAATTCTTTCTTTACTCCATAGTAACTCGAGCAGAAGTGTATAATAAGCTTCTACTCCTTTACGTATAATATTTTTACCGGGGAATAAGAACATATTTTTAGCAACTTGCATCGAAACAGTGCTTGCACCGCGTACTCTCTTCTTTCTCAAGTTTTTCTTCATCTCATTCTCTTTCATTGCTTTTTCGATCTGTTCAAAATCGAATCCGAAATGTTCAAAAAACTTTTGATCTTCCGATGCAATTACTGCAAGCGCTGCATATTTAGAAACATTTTGGATCTTTACGAATTTTTGGTTCACATCGGAAAATGAAAATAATCCAAACAGCGGGTCAGTTTTGGAATTGATGAAAGCAGTAACAGGCGGATCTATAATTCTGAAAAATAATATCACAAAAACAGAAAACACCGTATATAAGAAAAAGAATGAAAATAAAAATTTGATTGTACGCCAAATAAACTTCATTGTACCTCATTTATGGATTCGCAGATAATATTTTGATTATACATGATATTACTCACTTTATACTCAATTACCAAAGAGAACTAATTGTAATCATTCAATGTTGTTTAAATAACAATTTGAATAATTAACTGCAAATGAATAAGTTGTTTCAGAATAAAATCCACTAATCATTAAACATCCCCGAGGTAAATATGATATCCGACAAAATGCAAAAAGCATTGAACGATCAAATCAACGCAGAGATTTTTTCTTCTTACTTATACCTTTCTATGGCTGCCTATTTAGAAAGTGAGAATTGGAACGGTTTGGCTGCATGGATGAAAATTCAATCCGGCGAAGAATACGGTCATGCAATGAAATTTTACAAATATGTCCATGATGTAGAAGGAAAAGTTACACTCGCAGCAATTGAAAAGCCGAAAACAACTTGGAAATCTCCTCTTCAGGTATTCGAAGAAGCTCACAAACATGAACTTTATATTACCGATCGGATCAACAAACTTGTTGCTCTTGCAATACAGGAGAACGATTATGCAACAAATATTTTCTTAAATTATTTTGTAACCGAACAAGTAGAAGAAGTCTCTACTGTAGCACAGATTGTCCATAAATTCAATCTTCTTGGTGATAACAAGACTTCCCTCTTTCTGCTTGACCGCGAACTTGGAATGCGGGCTAAATAATATTACGTTAGCTAAAAGAGGTTGTCTCAAAAGGATCTAAAGTCATTTCGAGCGAAGTCGAGAAATGGACTAACATGCTCTAATCACACTTCGACTTCGCTCAGTGTGACTTGAAAAATACTTTTGAGACAACCTCTTTTATTTTTAATAAAATATTTTTTCGGTAATATATTTTTTACTATTTTTCGCCACCAAAAATTGAAACAAAGAGGTTTTTAAATGGCTAGAAAATGTCAGCTATCTGGCGTTGGTCCGGTGAGTGGTCATAGCATTTCTCATGCACACAATAAAAGCAAAAGAAGATTTTTACCAAATCTTCAAAAGAAAAGAATATGGGTTAAAGAATTGAATAAATTCGTTACCGTTAGAGTTACTGCTGCCGCTTTGAGAACTGTTTCGAAAAACGGAACCGCTGATCTTGCAAAACTCGTTATTGAGAAAAAAGTTAAAGCAAGATAAAAATTTGTACTTATGAAAACCCTCGGCTGTGCCGGGGGTTTTTTGTTTTAAATTGGGTTTGATTTTAATAAGAGCCGATTATAACTTTGCCCGCAAATTATATTACGAGGCACATTTTGCTCTTCATAAAAATCCCGCTAAGAAAATTTTTTCTCATTATACTCATTTCTTTTACGTTATATACAACAATAAGTTCTCAACAACTTTCGCCAAATAAATTAGAGAGTTATAATGAACTTACCCGTACGATCGTACGAAAAGCTTTGACTGAAAAAAAAGGTTATGATTGGCTCAAGGAACTTTGCGATATCGGTCCAAGACTAAGCGGCTCTGAAAAATCTTTACGAGCAATCCGCTGGGCAGAGAAAAAAATGAAATCACTTGGTTTCGATTCTGTTTGGTTACAGCCCGTTATGGTTCCAAAATGGGAACGGGGTAAAATTGAAAAATCTTTTATCTCTTCATCCAAAAAATATCGCAATAAAAAACTTACAATCGCTTCTTTTGGCGGAAGCATTGGAACTCCCGCAAAAGGAATTACCGCCGAATTAATTGAGGTAAAAAGTTTAGATGAAGCAAAAGAACTGGGAGACAAAGCTAAGGGGAAAATAATTTTCTACAACCGACCATTTGATAATGGATTACTAAACACATTCGAAGGTTATGGTAAAGCCGTTGACCAGAGAGTGAATGGGGCTATCGAAGCAGCTAAAGTTGGAGCTATCGGTGTAATCGTCCGTTCTGTACAATCTAGTTATTATAATATTCCTCACACCGGCGTAATGAACTATCAAAATGATGTTCAAAAAATTCCAAGCGCTGCAATTGGAGTTATTGATGCTGATTTTTTGAGTAGCGCTATAAAAGAGGAGCCGAATTTAAAAATTACTATAAAGATGAGTTGTGAGAACTTTCCGGGAACACAATCATATAATGTTATTGGACAGCTAACCGGTTCAGAAAAACCAAACGAGGTAATTGTTGTTGGCGGACATTTCGATAGCTGGGATAAAGGCTGCGGAGCTCACGATGATGGAGCTCCATCTCTTCAGACTATGGAAGCTCTCGATCTATTAAAACGGAACGGTGTTAGACCGAAACGAACGATTAGATGCGTTCTTTTCATTAATGAAGAGAACGGATTGCGAGGCGGTATTGAATATGGCAAATTTGTTGCTTCATCAAATGATAAACATTTAGCCGCTATTGAATCTGACCGCGGTGCGTTTACTCCTCGCGGTTTCAATGTAACGACCGATTCTTTATCATTGCAAAAAATGCAAAGCTGGCTGCCGATATTAAACAAGGCAAACATTGATTGGATTCGTAATGGTGGAAGCGGCGGCGATGTTGGGCAAATTAAAAATGCGAAAGCTCTTTTGGGTTACGTACCGGATGATCAGCGTTATATGGACCTGCACCACTCCGACAATGATGTTTTTTCTGCGGTTCATCCAAGAGAAATGGAACTTGGATCTGCAGCAATTGCAATTATGAGTTTGTTATTGAGTGAAGAAGGATTATAAAATAAAGAGGTTCTCTCATAAGTAAAATTTTTTAAATAATAGACCACTGATAAACACAGATTAAACAGATTTTCACAGATTTTTTATTTGAATAATTACTTATGAGACAACCTCTGAGAAATTTATTATTATCGTTTTCGTTCCGTTGATTTTTTCGATTCATGTTCTCCTTTGTTTGAACTTCTTTCACTGCCCCGATCATTTCCTCTATCCATTCTTGGTGCATGTCTCTCGTAGGTTTGTTCACGGCGCGGTTCGACTCTTCGTTCCTGCGGTGCTTGTTTTTCGGTTCTCTTCGGCTGTTCAAATACCGGTTGGCGTTCCCGGCTACTTTCTCTATTGATTATTTCTTCCCTTTTTTGAGCACGGTCTTTTTCAATTCTCTGATTTTCTGCATTGATTCTAATACGATCGCGTTCTGTATCTTTTCTAAGTTGATCATTTGACCGGATACGATTAGTTTCCTCACGAATGCGTCTCTCATCGCTTCTTGTATCACGTTCAACATTTATATCTCTATTTCTATCAACTGTGCGATCGCTAATGATACTTCTGCCCTCTTCACGGGTTAGAGGAGTTCTTATTTTGTCTCTTTCAAGTGTAGAACGATTCTCACCGCGCTTGAAATCAAATCGATCCATTGTGCGGCTGTTTTCTACTTCTCTATCCGATGGTCTGTAAGCAGTAACTTTGTCATTCCGAACCTCACGATTCCTTTCGAAATCACGATAATTATCTACCAAAGAAATTTCTCTTTGAGCTATCCGGTAACCGCCTTTGCGTTCAATGAATGATCTATCTATTCCGCCGTTTACAATTCCATCACGGTCAGAATAATAATTTGTCCGATATTTTGTTCGTCCAAAAATTCTTTCACAACGTCTTTCATCTAAAAAATAATTATAAACTCTACGATCGTAGAACTTGTTATATCCTACAAAATTCCAATAATTGTAATGTGAGTGCCATCCGATTGAGAAATGAATTCCAAAATCGATATTAAAGCTTGCATAAGGTGGAAGCGGCGCCCATCCGATGTAATCATCATCATATCTCCATTCTACCCACGAAGGTCCCCAATCATAATCAGGGATCCAAATCCATCCATAATAATCGTCATTGTACCATCTTCCGTAATGATACGTTGCCCATCCGAACGGTTCGTATGAATCCCAATACCAACCTTCGGAAGTCCAGCTCCAGCGACCGATTGAATATGGACGCCAGCGATTATCTATTCTGCTGGGATGCCAAACAACCAGATCATTATCTAATTGTATCCACTCTCCATAAGGACGAAGTGAAGAATAAAAGAAATTAAATGAAATCCCTAAGCCCGGTTTTGCATCTAATTTGATACTCATAAAAATGAAGAGCGCTGTTGTTAATAATATTGTCTTTTTCATGACGTACCTCATTGTTTAATACAGATCATTAAAGACAAGGAATGTGCCACTAAAATAATGGAGAAAATAATCGAAAATAATTCAATTACAGAAAAAATTGTTTACTGAATAAGACATTGATTGTTGTTTTCAATACAATTTTGAGCGCCCGACATTAAAATTACTTAAACATTCTTGATTATCTTTATTCATAGAAAAAACTAAACGGAGAAAAAAATGACTCACCAATTCTTCTTAGATGGAAGACTGCATAACACTTTAACATTTCCTGAATATGTTGATCAGATGAGATCAGATTCTGAAATAACAGATCTATCTAACCTATCAGATAAAGAGATAGAATATCTCCCGACGGTTAAGCTAAACTATCAAAGATTATCGAGAATTTTAAGAACGTATAAAATAGATGAAGATCTTCTCGGATTGATAAAAAAAATATCTTCACCGCAGGCCTGGATGGTTATCTCTGAAGCATGGTGTGGAGATTCCGCACAAAATCTACCTTACATTGCTAAAATAGCCGAGTGTAATTCGTTAATTAACCTTAGAATAATTTTACGAGATTCCAACTTAGATATTATGGATCTTTATCTCGCCGATGGAAAATCGCGCAGCATACCTAAACTTGTTGCTTTCAATGAAGATGGTAATGAATTATTTCAGTGGGGAGCGCGACCAAAGGAAGCGCAAGAACTTGTAACTCAAGAATGAAGGAATGGAAAAAGAAAAATTTCTTGAAGAACTTCATTTTTGGTACGGCAGAGACCGCGGAAGAACTTTAGAAAATGAATTGAAAATAATTCTAGAACATAACCGTAAATAGCTCATCCATTATTTACCGCTCTTATTTTTTATTTAAGATTTTAAATTCGATGGGTATTGTTGCGTTACATTCAGTCGCTTTGTTGTCATTCAGTCCCGGAACAAATTTTGTTTTTCTAAGCGCTTCTTGAGCGGCTTCATCGCAACCGTAACCAAGACCTTTCAGAACTTGCGTTTTAATCACGTCTCCTGAATTACTGATGGTAGCAATAATTGTAACCGTTCCTTGCACGCCATAACGCAATGCATGTTCGGGATAGACAAGAATATTTTGGATTCCTTTCATTCCGCCAATAGGTACCGGGCAGACTTGTACATCGCATAATATTTCCGGCTCAATCTCCGGTATAACTGTTTCTTCTTTTTTCTTTATGATTTCCTTTCCAGGCAAAACCGTTGCTTGTTCTTTTTTAACGACTGAAAGTTTGTTTGTTGCTTTATAATCTGTGTCGAAATTGAATACTTGCCGGTTTATCAGTTTCCCATCGGAATAATCTGAGAGTTCTTTAAGCTGACCGTTTTCAAAATATTTTCTGTGTGAACCATCTTTTATTCCTTTCTTAACAAAATATTCTTCTTTCATTAACCCCGTTGCAAAATATTCTCTAACATATCCGTCAAGAACTCCCTGGCTGTAATTCTTCTCCGTGTCTACTTTTCCATTTGAGAAATAGGTTATTACGGCTCCATCAAGAACGTCGTTTACATATGATGCTTCGGTTTGAACTGTTCCATCAGCATAATAACTTTTTATAATTCCGTTTTGTGCGGACAATGTTTGCACCCCAAAAAGAAAGAAAAATGTTGTGCAGTAAATTGTTTTCATGAGTATTATATTCATAATTAAGTTTGCCTAAAATAATATTTTTAATTAACGAACAACGGCTAACTTTTGAATTGTTTGAACCAATTCGCTTCCCTTCTTAGAAATAATTTTATACAAATAAACACCGTTCGCCACTAAATCTCCGTCCGTATCTCTACCATCCCAATATATTTTATTAAAGTCATATTTCAATTCAGCCGAAGTTAAGTTAAACTCTTTCACCATTCTTCCGGCAAGAGTGAATATTTTTATTTTCAGTTCATCCGGTAATTGCGTCAACTTAAATGTGAAAAACGTTTCATCCTTAAAAGGATTAGGATAATTATAAACATCAAGCAGTTGCAAATCTTTCTGGACTTCGAACTTTCTTGTTACACCGGCAGAATCAATAACCTGCCCAGTTGCATTTCTACCTATGACTTTGAAAATATAAGATCCGCTTTCAAGTGTTGGTTTGTAATACACTACAAATTTAGGATTTGAAACCGAGAACGAATAATTAAGATTCAAATTATTAATAAAATAGATCCGTTTATTATTGAGAAACATCTGCACTGCTGTTGTGTCTGTAATAGGGACAAGCGATTGATCGTTCAACTCAATTCTTATATTTGGATTTGCAGAGACAAAATCACCGTTGATAATATCGTTGCCGTCAAAAGTTAATTTAACTGAAGCCGGCATTGTGTTCGGCTTTACGCAAACAGAAACAGAATACAAATTGTTATCCTTATAGAGCTCAAGGATTTTGTTTTCAGGATCAATATTTATATTTAACTGAATTGAACCGCTAATATTTGCTGTGTTGTATAGAACGTTGAATAATTTCTTTTGTCCTGCTCCTAGAGAATCCACGGTAGTTTCAAATATCTTTTCATGTGAGTTGTCCTTCTTAATTAATTCCACATTCACTTTAAAATTTTCTGCTCTCGATTCACCAACATTATAAACATAAAATGAGATATTTACATTCTCTCCTTGTTCAACGGAATCTTTTGGTGTCGAAACTACCTGGTAGTTAGTTGCTAACTCTGCTGGATTCTTATAAGTGACTTCTATACTCTTAATGACCGGCGAAGTAACTTTTATAGGTGCGGTAAAATCACATTTAATTTTGATATACGGATATTTTTTTGCGTCAATACTTGATAAGTTAGCTACACGATTTTCCAACTGTAAATTAGTAAGTGTATCCACACTATCTTCGTTGATCATGCCCAATAATCTATAGTTCAATGACGAGCCGGATGGAATACTATCGATAAGAGTAAGGTTTTTCCAATTTGAAGAAGGACCTATCTTTGAAGTGGTAAAGCTGCCTGAACTAAAACGCGTTACAATTGTTGTATCGACTTGGATTCTTCCGTTAAATGCTTGAGAATAGGATTCGGGAACGCTTCCCTTCTTAGCTCCTTTTTTCCCAATCATCGCCCATGAACCGCGGAAGGAAAGATTATCTATAAACTTACTGCCGAATAGTTTTAGTTTATCTCGTAGTGTAGTTGAACTCACACTTCCCTCATCTGAAACCGCGAACACTACCAGATATTTCGATGAAAGTGTGTCTAAAAAAATTATATAATTTTGAACGGCGGATTGATCTCCAAGAATAAAAAATCTTTTATATTGAACAAACTTGTAGGTAGAATCTTCAAGCAAAACTATATGATGGCCACCAAGAGTATTTTCGGGAATTAAGTTCTGATCGTTAATTTGTATTAGAGCTGTATTCCCGTCGTTAAATCCGGCTGATAACACGTCAATATGAATAATTTTGTCATCAAGGATTAATTCTCGTCCAACTTGTTTTAAATCCTTTTTCTCAACTGTGCTGAACCCTAAACTATCAGACAAATTATAACTATTAATCTGACCACTGATGAATGAAAGAGCATCGTTATAGTTGCTCGAACTGTTTATACGACTTCTAAGCCACATCCTTTTATTTATAAATCTATCAGGTAGAGTTACTTTAGTTTTGACGGTATCGAAATTGACTTGTAGATTATAAATATCAGAAAAATATTTGTTAGTGCTTACTTCCAAAAGAAAACTCCCAGAGAATGGATTACTGACCGGATTAATAAGTGTAATAGGATTAGCTAATTTGCTTTCAACACTATATCTCTGCATTATTTTTATTGAACTGCTTGAGACAAAGAAATTCGTTTCAACTGTATTATCATTTTTTGAAAGTTCACTCAGTCTATTATCATTATCGAGTATAATTTGAATTGAGTGCTGGCCCGGCTGGTTTTTAATCGGCACTGAAACAATCAATGAATCAATAAACATTGGAATTTGTTTACGGATTAATTTTTGAAAAGTTCTGATCTTGTTATAGGAAGAATTAATTGCAATAGTAAATGTATCTTTTTCAACTTTTCCATAATTAAAATATTTAATAAATACTTTTAGACTGTCATCGGATTCTATGATAGAATTCGTTTGATATTTTATTCCATCGGGAGTAACTGCTATATTAGGTTTTGCCGGGATTGGCAATTTTACTATAGGGTCGCCAATAAGGGTGTTTGTAAGACAAAATAATTTATAAACCGAAGCGGACCCAAAATTATTAATAAGATCCAATTTGGCTAAATGATGCGCCTCTCCAATTGTGTAAACAGAATCAACTAAAATTTTTTTATAGAATATCTGCGGAAAAGTAAACGAGGTTGAAGTAAAACCTAACGATGAGTTTCCTATATAAGCTATTGCCTGCCCTGCTGGACTTTCCACAAACAGTTGAGAAAATGAAACTACATCCGGCTCGGCAAATTTAGCAGTCGAGCATCCAAAATCTGTAATGAGTGGAAAGTGATCAACCTTGTTTCTTAACTGAGTTGGATCTGTTATTGAATTATCCCAGGTTTGAGTTCCACTATGACCCAAATATGATATGAACACACCTCCGCTATCTAAAACTGTTTGTATTTGTTTAGTAGTATAAGGTCCATAATTTGTTGTAGGATTAATCGTTTTGTAAAAGTGTGTAGAGATTCCGCCAATCGGCTGAGGTATTACATAGTTATTGATTATATAATTATTAGTGTTTCGCAGTATATCAATTTGATTTTGATCGTTACCCGTGCCCCCGGAAAAGAATAAATATCTCTTGTTCCATGCGCTGTTATTTTGCTTTATATATTGCTGATGTTTTTGCATATACCATAACAACTCTTCATTCTTAGAAACCGGAAGTCTTCCGATATTCATCTGTGGTATATACGCTCCGGTAGTATCCCAGATTACAAACCAGGTATCGCTGACTGGTGATCCAAAAGCTGGGACATAATTTACTACCAGCGGTACACCTTGAAACTTCGTTTTGTTTCCGAGATAATCGTATGTTGCCCCGCCTATCAAAAAAACATAATTTGGAAATGGAGCTTGCCAGTTAGTGTGAGTTGTAATCAAAAAATCGCGAATCGCTTCGGGTTGGAAGAATCCATAAGCAAATTCATCATAGATATTGTCAACATCTATTACCCGCGTTTTTACATTATAACTTTGCGAAATAAATGTGGTATACTTAAAAATGTTTTTAATAAATTTTTTATGTGTGATTGCGATATAATCTGCACTGTTTGATTGATTCCTTAAATTCACAAACACTTTCTTATAATAGATTTTCGGTCTCAGAGTTTTTGCAGAATCAATCAGAAAAAAACGATCATCATTTCTGAGAGTATCTGAAATTACAATCGAATTGTTTGCTGGTTTTGAGTTATATCTTATAATTGATTTACCAACTTTCCATAAAGAATAGTTTTTTGAATTAGTAACGTTAGAAAGATAAATTCCCTTCAGCGAACTGCCAGCTAAGAACGGAAATTGGAAATTCAACGAATCATTAATTGCTTTCAAATACCTTGGATATTCCAACTCATACCAATCTACAATACAAAGATTTGGATTTGCATTAGTGGCAATAGAAAAAACATTTAACGAGTTGTTACCGGAATTCAAAATGTTGGAATTGTAGATACCTTGTAAAACTTTTTGCTGATATCTATTTATATATCCTGAATCTTGCTTAGCTGCATTATTGAGCGAGATTGCAAGCAGATGTGCATTTTGATCAATATTAGAAGCATAATCCTGAAGCTTAGTAAATACTTTTACCGGTTTATTTGGATAAATGTCTTTCAAAGAAAAAACTTTAGTTCTCGTCCCTACACCGAGATTACCCTCGTTCCATGTTTTATTCTCCGACCAGAACGGCATTTCCCTCTGAACGGCATCAGACATTGAGAAATCAAACCAGTTATTGTTCTCGATATGAATTATTTCTGAGTAATATTTTAATGTGTCTGGAACAGAACCGAAATTGTTTTGTTGTGAATTAGCTCTTTTACCATAACTTCCATTCCAGGTAAGCCAATAAATAGTTGTATCTGAATATCTGTTAACATATTCTTTATACGTTTCGCCGCTCTTGCTCGTCTCTCTGTAATTTCCACCCATATTTCGTTGCCCGGCAAATTCAATAAAATCAGTTAAGTCAAATCTACCGTTGCCCTCGTCTTTTATATAAATAGGGATTTCGGTTCCCTTCATTATTAATTTGAACGTTCTTGGATCAATCGAAGATATATTGATTCCTTTACTAAAAATATCATCATAGTTGATACGATAAACTCCATCCTTGTTAACACCGATTTTTAGATATTCAGAATTGTAGTCAATCCACGCATCAGTCTTAGGTGAGTCTAAAGTGCGTTTGGAAGAATAATTTTGAGCGGATTTCTTGTTAAGAATTAAGGGATTAATCGTTGAAATGTCCTTAGCAGCTGTTTCTGAAATTTCGGAATTGAATTTCAATTGAATCACAAATTTTTTGATAAGGGATATATTTATTGCATCCTGACCCGGTGCAAATAAATTAAGACTAAGATGCAGGCAGTAATTCTCCCCGATCCATAAATAACCTTTGTTGATAAATAATTTAGAGTTGCTATTTTTTTTCAACTGATTTTGGGTTACGTAAAGAACCTCAGAATTAAAAACAGAGACTGCGGGATTAAGCTCAGGATAAGCATTATAAAAAACTTTTTCTTCGGGCGTTAAATTGACATCCGGTTTTGTGCCATGAGGTATAGCTATAAATATATCAAATGTTGGAAGAGCTAACTCGCCCGCTTTCGATGGATCTGAATACCCATGATATGAAAGAGTTTGCTTACCATCCTTTTCGTTTATCGTTAAAAGATGATCGTCAATTTTGCAATATAACTTATAATCATTCTTCTCTAACGATTCTTTTTCCAGCACAACCTGTGAAAAACTTATCGCAGGAATAGATAAAATGAATGATAGAATAATTAAGTTTCTGATTATCATTATAATCAAGAAAAATTATATTTGTGATTAAGATTGATTTTCGTTGTTATAGAATCTCAAATACAAAATAGTGATAAACTTATTATGATTCATCCTACTGAAGATGATATTAGTAAGTTCGTATATATTTTTCAGTTATAAATAGATTATACTAATAATAAAACGATGTGAAATTTTGCTAAACCAAACTCATATAATAAATAGCTCTTATTCCCTTGATGACATTTCAATTTGCCAAAAGAGCATTTCAGAAATAAGATCTATTATTGAATCTGTCTTGCTGAAACCAGAAAGTAATTATCAAATAATCACCTTAAATACGGATTTTTTAAGAATTGCATCAATAGATTCTAAGTTCAAATCTATTTGTAAAAATAGTTATATGGCTGTTCCCGATGGTATTGGGATTACTTTTTTAGTTTGGCTAAAATATCGCGCAAAAATTTCAAGAATTACAGGTAGTGATCTATTCAATATCTGTTTTGATATTGCCAACAAATTTTTGCTAAGAATTGCTTTAGTCGGATCTTCCAGAGAAACTCTCTCAAGATTAGAAACAATTTCTCATCAAAAGTGGCCGAATGCATTAGTGTTCACAGCATCTCCGCCGTATAAATTTGAAAAGAATAATGAATCGAACACCGAAGTGATCAATTCTCTCAAAGATTTTAAACCGGACATTCTTTTAGTCGCTCTCGGTTGTCCGCGGCAAGAGAAATGGATTTTTGCTAATCAGAAATTTATTGGAGCTACGATCGGTATAGGCGTTGGTGCAGTATTCGAATTTTATTCAGGCAAGATCAAAAGAGCACCGTTATTAATTCAGAGATTTGGTTTTGAATGGATCTGGAGATTAGCCCATGAACCTGTGAGACTTGGCAAAAGATATATTCTTTATGATCTCCCCTTTCTAGTAATGTCTGCTTTAAGGATCATTCTTAGATTGAAATAAAATTTCATCAAATAATTCTTTATACCTCTTCAAAATAATCGAAAATGAATATTTATAAAGATTATCAAAATTGAATAGACCCATCTGTTTTTTAAGATCATCTTTCATATTATAAAAATTTAACAATGTTTTTGTAATATCATCAATCGTATTTTCGAAATAAAGCACTCCACGTGGATCGAGAATTTCATTAAACACTTTTAAATTACTGCATACAATTGGCTTTTTGTAATTCGATCCCTCCAATAGTGCATGCCCGAATGCTTCAAATTCACTTGGATAAACTATCGCTGAGCAATCATTAAGATATTTGTTCTTCTCACTCTCTGAAATATTTCCTAGTAGTTCTATTCTCTTATCGGCAAGAACTATCTTTTTTATTTTGTATGATAAATCATCTAAACTGATAGTCAGCTTTAGACCGTATTCTTCGTTTTTAATAGAGTTAAATGAAGTGATCAAGATATCCAATCTTTTGTTCTTGTCTGCCCTGCCAAGATAAAAAAGATATTTTTCATCCGTATAATTATGTGGTTGGTTAGTCTCTATAATTTCATAATAATGTGGAATAACAACAACTCTCTCTTCTGACAAGCAGTAATTATTAATCCAATAATTCTTTTCAAATTCTGTAAAGCAGATAATTCTAGTACACTTCTCTAAAAGCTTTTTCGTAAGCAAGTAATTATGAACTTGCTTTATTAACTTGAATTTGGAAGTGTGAAAAGTAAAATGCGGTGTTAAAATAATTTTCTTTCCAATTTTATTGTAATAGAGAATTGCTTTATCGCTGAAATATCTGCCGATTTGATTTATACTTACTACATCATAATCCTTACTTAGAAAGTTTTTTAATTTGGGTGTATAATTATAGGGTGTATATTCCTTAACAAAAATAACATTCTTGTTTTTTCTGATATCATCTTTCTTTTTGTTTGTAAACGTTGTACTTATTAATTGATATTCAATCCCCAACGCCCCGTATATTGTCAACCGATCATTTACAAATTTTTCTAATCCTCCGACCGATGGGTAGAATGACCTTGTAATCTCTAAAAGTTTCACGCCGGCTCCAGAAGTTGAATTGCCTTTTTGTGAACTTCAGTAGGGTCAACTCTTGTCAAACAAAATTTTTCTTTTAAATGGCATTTCCATTCACATCCAAAACAATCCATAATATAGTAAAGAAACAGTCTGGTATCAGTTTGTTTAAAAGGAAAATATCTTCGATAACTACCGCCGCCGATAATAGCTATCATAGGGACATCCGCTTTTAACGCAAGGTGACTTAATCCGGAATCATTTCCAATGAAAAGTGAACATCGTTTAATCAACGTTCGTATCTCATCTAATTTCAATTTACCGGCTAAATTCATTACCCTATCGTTGCCTTCTTTTATTTTTGCAATATGTAATTTTTCTTTTTCAGATCCGATTAGAATAATATTTATTTGTTTGGATATCAGTTGACATAATAATTTATAGTTATGCACACTCCAAATTTTAGTTCGGTCTGCAGACTGCGGGGCGATGACCAAATATTTTTGTGGAATATTGTATCTCTTCAGATAATCTAAATTATCATTTTCGGCTGAACTAAGATTAAACGAATAAATTTTTTCATCTCTTTGTTTAAGAAGCTCTAACAACCTGTAATGTTTTTCATACTCATTATATAACTCTTCAAAAAGAATCCGGTCGTAATATGAATCCATTTTTTTACTAAAAGCTTTTTTAAGTTTTCTCCAACTATTATTAAAACACCAAACAGTATTCGCACCACTTAATAAAGCAATTTCATCGGAAGAAATACCTCTCGCAGAAGTAAGATTAACAGATAATTTGATTTTGTATGAATTTAATCGCCTCAAAAATTTGATTCTGTAAATCAACGACCATTTATATTTTTTCTGCTCTAAGTATATTATTTTTATCATACCATCATATACTTTGAAAAGATCACTGTATTCTTGCTTGATTACTAGGAATATCTCTCCTTTTTCTGCTAAAATATTTTTATTATCAAGAAGAAGAGATGTAATTATAACATCGCCCAATGTACCGGTGTTGATAAATAGGATTCCTTTTTTATGATTAGACTTTTTATAAAATGATATCCGCAGAATATTAAAGACAAGAAATGCTAAGCAATTATTGATATACCATTTAAGATGTAATATAGGTTTCATCTAAAGAATCGCGGTTTGTGAAAGTTTGGGAAATATTTCCGGTCAACAAGTGCTTCATTACCATATCTATAAAATTTTTGCACGTCTTTTTTCAATTTTTCTCCACCATTTAATATTTTTTTAGAATTCCCTATCAAATACACAATTGCTTTTAAAAATGATTTATAATAATTATTATAAATGCAAATAATTAGCCGATTGAGAATCCATTTCGGTAGATAGATTGTAATATAGAGCCACGAAAATCTCTGGAGAAGAATTACAGAATAACTGATGAAATAATGGTAATACCGGTATTCTGATTTGAATGGATTCATTTCATGAATATGTAACTTTCTCGAACGCGGGCTCTGTTCATGATAGATTATTGAATTCGGTAAATATTTAATTTTATAACCGGCATTATAGACTCGTGTACTGTAATCTAATTCATGATAATAAATAAAAATAGATTCGTTGAATTTGCCCACCTCGTCAATAACACTTTTTCTAAACGTTGCGCCGCAACCGTGGAAGAAATATGGATTCTCTAAAAAAAAATCTTTTGTTTCAGAAGTGTTTGTATTAGTGTTATATACGTTGAAAGTAACGACACCTAATTTTTTATCATCACTAAATTCTTCAACCCCACTAGCGATTGTATTTTCTGATGGGTAGCTGTCATCATCGAGAGTCATTATATATTCCCCCTTTGCAATTTTAAAACCTTCGTTCCATCCTGCAATTCCAATGTTCTTTTGCATTTTAATCAGAACGACATTTGGGAAATCAATTTCAACCATTTCTGAGCTGCCGTCTGTTGAAGCGTTATCAACAACAATAACCTCAATATTTTTATAATTCTGATCATATACTTTTAATAAAGTATTTCTTAACTCACTTTTACGGTTATATGAGAGAATATTAACAGTTACTAATGGATTATTTTCCATTTTTCATTAGCTCAAATTTCTTTAAGGTATTCGCAACAACTTGATCCATATTGTAATATTGATATTTAGCTAACCTTCCGCAGAACACAACATTTTTTTGTTTTACTGCTTCTTGTTCATATCTCTTAAAAATACTTCTATTCTCTTCTGTTAGAATTGGATAAAACGGTTCGCCGTTAAACTGCGAGTACTCACGACTGATTATAGTCTTAGATGTCTTTTGCCCGGAAAGAAATTTATGCTCGACTACTCTTGTATACTTCACCGATTTTTCGACATAATTAACTTGAGCACATTTTTGATAGTATTCCAAATCATGATTTTCAAATTCGAATCTAATTGACCTATAAAGCAATTTCCCATGTGCATAATCAAAGAAGTAATCTATCGGTCCGGTATAAATCATTTTGTCAAAACTAATTTCAGCGACAATATTTTTATAATCAGTATTAAATATTACCTTTATATTTTTATGATTTAACATCCGTTCAAACAGTTTTGTATATCCGTCCATAGGCATAAACTGATATTTATCTGTAAAGTATCTGCAATCATTATTGAGTCTGACCGGAATACGCCCGCAGACTGAGGGAGATAATTCCCGTGGGTACTTATTCCATTGCTTAAAAGTATAATTCTCGAAAAATATCTTAAATAGTTCAGTCCCCACTTGATTAACAATCACATCTTCGGAATTAAGAATAGGATACCGTTTCTCTCGAACCTTAGAAAAAAACTTTTCAACCTCATCATCTGTTTGTAGATTAAGATTATAAACCTTATTCAAAGTCATTCTATTAATTGGAATCGGGAAATAATCATTCTTATAAAAAGCTAAAACCTCGTGTTCGTATTTCCGCCATCCAGTAAACTTTGAGAGATACACAAATACATCTTTACTGTTAGTATGAAAGATATGTGGACCGTAACGATGGACTAAAATGCCGTTCTCATCATACTCATCGAAAGCGTTGCCCGCAATATGATTTCGTTTTTCAACAAGCAGAACTTTTTTATCCAACTGTGATGCAATCCGTTCAGCCATTACAGATCCGGCAAATCCTGCACCGATTATTAAAAAATCATATCTCTTCATTCAAAAATTCTTTTATTACAGCTTCTGATAAAAGATTGGATTTATGAACCGCAATTAAAAAGATAAACACAGAAAGAATTAAAACCAGCCACCATATTATGCCGAGTAATTGCAATACCCTTCCAAAGATAATTACTGTTATAAAACAACCGCCGGACTTTAATAATGTTTCAAGATATAGATCTTTTATTGTTCTCCAATGTATAAAAGTAAGTCCGGCAAGAACAGCAGCTTCACTTAGAATTGTGGCAATGGCAGCACCATATGCAAAATATTTAGGTATTAAAATAAAATTTAATAATACATTTAACACTGCGCCTGAGGTGATCGCATAGGAATAATATTTCTGCTTATCCCAAGCAATAAGAGGATTTCCATAGGTCATATTTACATATATTAAAAAGACATTCAAAATCAGAATCCTCAGTAGCGGGATAGAAGATTTATATGCCGGTCCGTATACAATTCCGATAATTTCACCCGCGAAAAGAAGACCCATTGAAGTAAAGAATATTCCGGTTGTAAACATTAGCCGTGCATAGAAATTCATAAGCCGGGAGCGTCCCTTAATCTCATTATAAAATTTAGCAAGCTGCGGGAAAAATGATTGTAGTATCATCGAAGCCGGAACAACTGCAATTAATATTATTTTATACGCTGCGGCATAATAGCCCAACTCCCGTTTTGTCGAAATCATTCCTAGCATTACCTGATCAAGGTTGTAATAAATATTAATCATTAGTGCAGAAATCGCTAAAGGAGTAGATGCTTTTATAATTCCTTTAATAAATAACGGGTCAAATAAAAATTTTAACCGGTGTGAATATTTTATAAAATAAATGATAAGTATAAATGAATTTATGAATGATGATATTGTCAATATTGAGATAACCTGTATGACCGAGTCCGAATGATGCACCAGTAAAATAAATGCAATAAGAGATAAGAGTGCTGAGAGAATCTGTGCTAAAGAAATTGGGAATGTTTTTTCAATCCCCCGGAAAACCCAATTGATTAGCAATGCATTAGAAAAAAAAGTAAATGTATAAATGAGAAATGAATTTTTGATCAATGAAGATTGAGGTAATAATAAGAGAACAACCGTGAATAGAAGGTAAAGTAAAATGGCTATGAACAACCGGAAAGAAAGCAACTTGCTCACATAAATAGAAATATCCGGTTCACTCCTTGCAATATCTCTGCTGCCTAATGTATCCGTTCCGTAATTAATTATGAGAAGGAAATAAGAAGTTAGCGCAATGATGAAGTTTATCAAACTGTATTGGTTCAGCGTGAAATGGAATTTCGAGATAATTAAGTAAGGGGAAAAATGTGTCACATGTAATCGATAATCAGCAAACATTTTTCACCTCGTAACGAGCTTGTTTAGCTAACTGTA
>JAJYXU010000019.1 GCA_021801605.1 Bacteroidota bacterium | reverse complement strand
ATAATGCTTCGGTAACATTGGAAGTTGCAAGTAGAAAAGTAATGCCGAGAGTTCTGTTGATCTTCCGAATAAGTAAGAGCATCTCATTTTTAGTCTGAATATTCATTTCACCGAAAGGTTCATCTAAAAGAATTACTGCCGGGTTATGTGCAAGAGAGCGTGCTAAAGAAATTCTAAACCGAAACCCAAGACTTCGATTGTGACAGTGAAATGTGCTGTACCCTTCCAACCCGACTGAATTGATTACAGATTGAATTTGTTTCTCATCATATTTATTCAATCCAAATTTTACGTTCTCATACACATTTAACCATGGAAATGAAGAAGGAGCAGTGGGAATCAAAATTATTTTTTGCGAAGAAGGATTAGCAACATCGCCTGATGTTTGTTCTTCCAGCCCGGGAATAATTTTCAATAACGAAGATTTTCCCGAACCGCACGGCGCAATGATGGAAGTGATCTTTTTATCAGGCACTTTTAAGGTAATATTTTTTAAAATGGCTGTTTTAAAACCAGCATCAGTACAGTATTCTTTTGATATATTTTTTATCTCAATCATTCTTACACAGTCCAATGAATGGTTCTTCTGTTAATTAATCCAATTAGATAATCACCAAACCAGATCAATAAAGAAATCATAATTGCCAAGACGAACAAAGCTGTAAAATCATTATAAGCAATTGCAGTACGATAAATTGACCCTATGCCATAGGAGTTGCCGATGAATTCATAAGTCAATACTACTCCCCAAAGGTAATAGTGGACACGCTTAAAATATTTTGATAGAGCTGGAAGGGAAGCTTTCCAATAAACATCCTCATAAATATCGTAAGATGATAAGCCGAGATTGCGTGCTACAAGAATATATTCTTCATTTACTTTTTTTGATTCTTCAAATAATTTTCTTGCTGTACAGAATACAGCTATAATGAAAGTAAAAAGGAACTCTCCGAATAAACTGTTCGGAAACCAGAAATTAAAAAGCACTATAAAAAAGAATATTGTAAAATATCTGAAAAACCGAAGAGAACTGAAGGAATTCTCGATCTGGTTAAAATATTTTAAATAACGAGCAACACCAATATAAATATGTACCCAGCAACTAACTAATGCAAGATAGACGATAGTTGTAGTAGTCGTAAATGCAAAAACTAAATTATAATCGCGCCAGATATGAATGAAGGATTCGAAAAGTAAAGTCGGTTTTGGAATTATCTTATTAACGGGAAGAATGAATTCAAACAAAATTATATAAATGAAGAGAAGTGTAATAAATAAAACAATGCTATTCTTTACAGAACTATTTTCTTTGATCATAATATTTGTGGGGGTTTTTTCATGATTTCTTGAATCAATATATCTATTGATAATGGCTAAATCAAATTAAGAATCTTTCTGAAAATTATATGAATGGTACATACAGATCAAAATCCGTGAAAATCCGTTTACCCCATGGAATAACATTTTACCTTTTGTAATAAATATAATTATCAATTTATTTCACGGGGTGGATCCGCGTCATCCGTGTGCTATTAAAAATGTTGCTATTCTGAATAATCTTATTTTTCTGAAGTCTCTTATGATCATTTCAAAAAAGAATTGTATTTTTTTTCATCTCCAATTGTGCTATGTGCTTCATGCCCGGGATAAATTACCACATCATCGGGAAGAACAAGTAATTTATTTTTAATGGATTCGATCAAAGTATCAAAGTCCCCGCCACATAAATCGGTTCTTCCTATGCTTCTTTTAAATAATACATCTCCGGTAAAGCAGACTTTTTCTGTTTCGTAGTAAAGGCAGAATTCGCCGGGTGTATGTCCCGGTGTAAAAATAAAATTTGCTTTCAGATCACCCAGAACAAATTCAACATCTTCGGAAATAAATTGATCCGGCATAGGAGAAGGTGTAAACTCGACTCCGTAATTTTTAGCGGTGTCTATCATCAGATCTAACATGAAAACATCTTTCTCCGGTGCGAGAAAGATCGGTTTATATTTTGACTTGATAAATGCATTACCGAATATATGATCAATGTGACAGTGTGTGTTGATGAGGTAGGTCAACTTTATAGAATTAAGATGAATAAAATCATCTACAACTTTCCTTTCTTTAACATCGTAACAGCCGGGATCTATGATCACTCCTTGTTTAGATTTATCCTCCCAAATTATGTATGTGTTTTCAGAGAAAGGACTGAATACGAAACGCTGAATCTTTAACATCTATCTCATAGAGAAATTGTTTTTTATTCGTCCAAAAAGTTTCTGAGTGTAGTTCGAATAATTATCTTTCGTCTCTTCAATAGAATCTCCACCGAATTTCTGTAAAAATAATTTTGCAAGTGTCCATGCTACCATAGATTCAGCAATAACGGCGCATGCCGGTACAGCAACAAAATCACTTCTCTCTCTTCTAGCTTCAACTTTTCTCATCGATTTTAGATCAATAGTTTTTAACGGTGTCATTAATGTTGAAATTGGTTTCATTGCGCCCCGTATTATTATTGGCAATCCGGTAGAAATACTGCCTTCAATTCCACCGGCGCGATTTGTCCTACGTGAAAATTCTTCCCCATTTAGTTTAATCTCATCATGAACATCTGAACCGAAGAGATTAGCAGATCCAAACCCTAATCCAATTTCTACACCTTTGACTGCCTGAATAGAAATAATTGATTTGGATAACTCTGCATCCAAACGTGAATCGTAATCAACAAAACTTCCTAATCCAACCGGAACTCCAGTTGCAACGACATAAAACGTACCTCCTAATGTATCGCCGCGTTTCTTAGCAAGTTTAATTTTGTTGATAATTTTTTTTTCTTGTGATTCCTCTAAGACTCGAACGCTGCTTTTATCAGAGAGTTTACTCAATTTATCAGCCGAAAAAGATCTGGTTATTTTGTGGTCAAACAATTTATTTGCGAAATTCTTTTGTGGAAAAATACCGCCTATACTTTCAACAAAACTTCCGATCTCAATTCCAAATTCTTGTAAAAATATTCTTGCAATAGAACAAGCTGCAACCCTTGCAGCTGTTTCCCTTGCGCTGGAACGTTCAATTGAATTTCTTATATCGCTGTAATTGTATTTTAATGTTCCGTTTAAATCCGCATGACCCGGTCGAGGAATCGTAATTTTTTCAACAGATTCGCCCGGTAAATCAACACTCATTTTTGTAATCCAATTCTCCCAATCTTTATTTTCAATTAAGATTGAGATTGGCGAACCGAGCGTTTTATTGAAACGAACACCGGAAATAATTTCAGCTGTATCAGTCTCTATCTTCATCCGAAGACCGCGCCCATATCCTCCCTGTCTTCTTCGCAATTGGTCGTTGATATATTTTTCAGAAATAGAAAAGTTTGATGGAAAACCAGAAACGACTGAAATCAATCCTTTACCATGAGATTCGCCTGCGGTAACATAATCGATCATAAATTTATTCTTCACTTAGTTGCAGCAAATATAAAAAAAAGCGCCCAAATGTTTGGACGTTTTTTTTATCGGATCGAAGAATATTTTTATGGTTCATCATAATAATGCATACTTCATGAATTAACCCCATGCTGAAGCGTGGGGTTTATGCATAAAAATAGCTGCTTGGCATTCATGATAAAGGTACGCTTCTTTATGATGAATCATTTTTATTTGGGAATCTCTATTCCAACTAATCTTGAATTACCCTGATTATCTACCACTTTAAGCAAAACAGCTTGACCTTTCTTTTTATCAATGATGGATGTCAATTCCGAGACAGAATTAATTCCCTTTTTGTCGGCTGAAACAATTACTACTCCGGCAGATAGTCTTTGATTAAAAGCTTTTCCATAATTCTTAACGTCTGTCACAACTACACCGTTCTTTACATTATATGTTTCTCGTTCTTCATCAGTCATATTACGAACAGTCATTCCCAATGCATCATAATTCATCTCTTTAGAGTCAAGGTCTTTCCCATTTTTAAGTTTATTGGAGGTGACAAGTGTTTTAGAATTTTTTTCATCGCGTGCTTTCAGAGTAACGCTCCGTTCGATAGTTTTACCATCACGGAAAACAGTAAGCTTAACAACAGTTCCGGCACGCTTTGAAGCAACGTATGACTGTAATTCGTTTGGTTGGTTGGTAACTTTATCATCAATTTTAAGTATGATATCGCCTTCTTTAATATCAGCAAGAGATGCAGCTCCGCCTTCAACAAGATCTTGAACAAGAACACCGCGCGGATCGCCAAGACCAATTGCTTTTGCTGTTGATGGATCTACTTCAGTAATACTGACTCCAATATAACCCCGGCTTACTTTACCGTTTGCAATTAGATCATGAGCAACAGATTTAGCAAGATTAACCGGAATAGCAAAACCATAACCGATATAACTTTGTGTCATTCCGTTTGTTGCTATTGCAGAATTGATACCAATGACCGCTCCGTTCAAATCCACCAAAGCACCGCCGCTGTTACCTGGATTAATAGCAGCATCCGTTTGAATAAAATCTTCAACAGCATACCTATCTTTATTGATATTAATGCTACGACTTGTTGCACTAATTATTCCGGCAGTAACAGTTGATGCAAGAGAAAGAGGATTACCAATTGCCATTACCCACTGCCCTACTTTTATATTATCCGAATCACCGAAATAAGCAAGAGGTAAATCCTTAGCATCAATTTTAATAACACCTAAATCTGTAAGAGGGTCGGTTCCAATTACTTTTGCATCGAAAACTCTTTTATCATGTAAAGTAACTGTAACTTGTTTAGCATCCTTGACCACATGATTGTTTGTAAGAATGTAACCATCATCAGAAATGATAATTCCGCTTCCTCCGCCTTCCTGTTCTTGCGGCATTTCATTCCCGAATGGTAATTTGAAAAAGAAGTGGTACGGATTATTATCCTGATCTGCCTTAACTGATGAGACGACGGTAATTTGAACGATTGAAGGAGTAACCTTTTCAGCCACCTGAATAAAAGCATTGTTGAAAGCGCTGGCGTCAGCATTTAACTGCGCTACCGGTGGTCTATCAGCCCCAATTTTCACATCGCCATAACTTGGTCGAACCCATCCGAAGCCGGACACAAGCACGGCGCCGAAAACAATTCCGATGAAAATTAATGAGACAGTGCCTATTAAGTTTTTCTTTCGCATATATTTATCTCCTACTATGTTTTACAATTTATTTGGGACCTCTGAAAAATTAAGAATAGCACACTGATGACACAGATTAAACGGATTAATACAGATTTCATCCGCGAAAATCTGTCAAATCCACGTCATCCGCGTGCTATTAAAAATGTTGCCATTCTGTATAATCCTATTTTTCAGAAACCTTAATTTAATTTTTATAGACTCTTTAGTGTAGTTCCAAAAACTATCTTTTGCAAAAATTTAACGCGGAGAACGCAAAGAATATGCAAAGTCCGCAGAGGATATTGAAGTTATTGGAACCACCCTTTAGTAATTCGATCTAATTTAATTTTAGAGATTTAATCCCTTTGAATTCATGTATGTGATACGATAAAAAAGATTCCAGCATTTTAATTATTGCTTTCAAGTCTTCTTCTTTGCAAAGAATATTATTTTGTTTGGAGTTTAGACAAAGAAGCAGATTAAAAAGTTCCTCACTGAAATCATAATTTGTTAATCGGTCTTTTCTGCACCCACTGCACATCAAACCGGTTTCATAATTAAAAGAGACAGGTCTCTTATGATTAATTTCGTTACCGCACACATTGCATCGTTTCAGTTGAAACTCGTAACCGATCTCTTTCAAAAAAAATAAAAAATATTTAGCAAAGAGAATTTTAGGATTATCATTTGATGAATCCAATAAATCAAAGATTCTTATCGTTCCTTCAAAAAGTTTTTTACTGTGCTCATTCTCCAGAGTCATGTTAGATAAAAGCTCTATTACAGCCGAAGCAGAAATATACTTATCGTAATCGTCGCGGATGGTCAGATAGTGTTTTATTAGATCGACCTGACTAACTAACTGAACCTCTCGTGTATCTTTTTTATAAAGTACTAGTTGAAGAAGATTCATTGTATCAACCAGTGAACCAATTTTTGATTTAGGCGAACGTGCACCTTTAATTATAGCGGATATTTTGCCGAAATCTGCAGTATAAAATTGTGCAATTCTGCTGGTGTCGCCAAAATCAATTTTTCGCAAAACGATTGCTTCCGTTTTGATAATCTCAGACATGCAAAAAATCAAATGGTGGTTTGTAAATTCCTTTTTCTGTAATAATGGCAGTGATGAGAGCATTTGGCGTAACATCGAACGCCGGACAGTATGCGGGAAAATAATCCAGCGTTATTTGTTTTGAGCCAAACCAGGTTAATTCTTTTTTATCCCGAAGTTCTATTTTAATTTCATCTCCGTTCAAACATTTTTTATCTATAGTTGTAGTTGGTGCTGCAACGTAAAAAGGGACTTTATGATAATGACAAATTACAGCAAGATTATAAGTGCCGATCTTATTGGCGGCATCTCCGTTTATTGCTATTCTGTCGGCGCCTACTATCACAAGATCAACTTTTTTTTGTTGCATTAGAAAAGCCGCTGTTGAATCTGTATTAATAGAAAATGGAATTCCATATTTCTGCAATTCCCATGCGGTTAAACGGGAACCCTGAAGCAGCGGACGGGTTTCATCGGTATAAACATGTTCTACAAATCCATTCTCAAAGGCTTTCCGAATAACGTTAAGCGCTGTCCCATCTCCGCCGGTAGCTAAAGCGCCTGCATTGCAATGAGTGAGAACACGAACCTTCTTGGTGAAAATATTTAAACCGTTTGATGCAATTTTATCGCAAAGTATAATATCATCATTATGAATACATATTGCTTTCTTATATAATCTCGCATACAAATCATCTGCTTCTTTGAATTGGTCATAAACATTTTGCATTTCATTTAAGGCAAAGAAAAGATTTACAGCAGTCGGACGTGTTGAAGCTAATCTTTGTAAAGCTTTTTTAAAAACTTCCGACCATCTTTCTTTTCGAATATTTTTCAGAGAAAGAGCTAAAGCATAAGCAGCAGCAACGCCAATTGCCGGAGCTCCCCTAATTTCCAACCTCTCTATAGCAATAGCAATCCGCTCGTAATCATCCGAAACTAAAATTTCTTCTTCGAGCGGAAGCTTTGTTTGATTGATGAAGTGGAGTTGTTCTTCTATTAATTCAATTGCACGGATGGTATTCATCTTAATTAAAATTTGACAGCTCTCTAAATTCAATAAAACGATTTCTAATTTCGAGGTAGCTCAAATTTTCCAATCCTCGTGTAGAAAATTTTTCGACACAGAAAGAAGCCATAACGCTACCATAAACAACCGCTCGTTTTAAATTATCGAATGAAAAATCACGGTTCTTCTGTAAATAACCTGAAAAACCACCGGCAAATGCATCGCCTGCGCCAGTGGGGTCAAAAATATTTTCCATTGGATAGGCAGGCGCAGAGAAAATCATATTATTTCCGAAAAGTAAAGCGCCATGCTCGCCTTTCTTGATAATCAAATATTCCGGCCCCATCTTAGATATAATATGAGCGGCTTTTATTAAGTTCGGTTCATTGGCTAATAACCTCGCTTCGGAATCGTTAATGATTAGTACATTAACGCGCGGTAAGACTTTTAATAGATCCGGTTTGGCTCCGTCAATCCAAAAATTCATTGTATCGCATACAATAAACTTCGGATTTTCAAGTTGATCTAGTACAATGGATTGAAGTTGCGGTGCTATGTTGCCAAGAATTATAAAACTGCTCTTCTTGCTTTTTTCCGGAATGACGGGATTAAATTTTTCAAAAACATTTAGACTAGTGAATAGTGAATCCCGAACATTAAGATCGTAATGATACTTGCAGCCATAACGGAAAGTTTTAGCGCCTTCGACAATTTCTAACCCCTCTAAATCAATATTGTGATTCTCTAACATCTCCATATGTTCTTTAGGAAAGTCATCGCCGACTATTCCAACAATTTCAATTGGTCCGGTAAAATAACTTGCCGCAAGTGCAATATAGGTTGTTGAACCTCCTAATGCATTTTTAACTTTATCAAATGGTGTCTCGATATCGTCGAGTCCGATTGAACCAACAATTAAAAGTCCCAATGTTTCCTCAAAGAATTTTTATGAAATATTCTAAAGAAATATAAAGAATTAGAAGCGAATTTCACGATTGCTTAAAGAGAAATTTCTACAAAATTCAGAAAGTTGATTTGGTTTGTAAAGTACTCATATATGATTTCAATTGATTTTCGCTGTCCAGGCCACGCTAACAATTTCAATGTTTCATTTAATCCAGCCCACTTAAATTCCGAATGCTCATTCGAAATCATGACTTCAGCTTTATCTGAAACTAAAGCTGCAAATACAGGTATCATACATATTTCGTTTTGAGTGGAAGAGTAAAATGAATTTACATTTGGGACAGTCCAAAATTTTTCCGGAGTCAAACCCGTTTCTTCTTTAATTTCTCTTATGGCTGTTTGATAAGCATTTTCGTCTCGTTCAAAAGAACCGGAAACCATTTGCCACAACCCCGGATAAATTTCGTTATCAGAGCGTCTTAGAAGAAGAAATTCTAAATCATTTCCAGCTTTTCTAAAAATGTGTGCTTCAATTAAAGATGATGTTACATTCATATTCTCTCACCTACTATATTATTTTTACATATTGACGGATTAGAATTACAAATACACCTTACGCACGAAAGTTTTTCAGTTATCATTTCTTTGCGACCTTAGCGCCTGCTTGCCGGTAGAGTCTGTTGCACAACTCGAATATGTCATTCTGAACGAGTCTACGAGCGAAGAATCTCACACTTAAATTTAGAATTAGTGCGATTATTAGCATAGAGATTCTTCATTTCTCCGGCTAATGCCGGATTCATTCAGAATGACAAGTTCTGCAACACGCTCGGTAGGCAGGTAGTCATGTTATCTTGGCGGTCTTTGCATGAAATTTGTTTCTTTTTCCACGCCAAGAGCGCCAAGTCTATAAACTGCGTAAGGTGACTTACAAATATATTTAAGCTGAATGCTGACAGCTAAATGTTGAGAAGAGCTTTTCAAAAATATGCTTTTGCTTCAGCTCTCATTGTTTGTATTACCCTGCTGCTTCCTTGTATCCGTGCATCATAGCTAAATGATAATTGAACTAAGCTTGAAATACGATAATCGAAAAATACGCGCCAAAAATAATTTTTTCCTATAACATTACCTCTTGTCATCTCAAATGGAAGATTGAGAGAATTTGATGATGAAATCAATTCAGTCCTTTCTGCTTCAATGCGTAACCGTCCTAAATTTTCAAAAGAAAGGTTCACATGTAACATGAAAGAATTCATATCTATTGAACTTGGAATACTTGGATAATTATCCTCGCTTCTTCCAGCTTCAATTTTGAATCCAACTTCAATGTTGCGTTGCGGTCGATATGAAAAATCCGAAGATATATTATTTCTATTAACCAGACGGGCTCTATTTGTTATTGCATGCGATATCAAATTATCAATTTGATTTATGAACTCAGTCTGATTACTAATCTCTTCAGCCATTTTGAATTTAATACGAAACCCTCGCTCTCGAAAAAATCCCCTCTCAATTCCGCCATTAAATTGATTGAGCGATTTCCTTTGTGTAAACCTAAATCTGAAAGAGAGTTCATTACTATTTTGGAAAAGATTAATATCATGTTGGAATAGTTGTGAACCCCGAATAGTAGTGGAATCATTTAAGAATTTTGAAAAGTGAAGAAGGTAAATATTTTTTGTTTGCGCATCTTTACTATTCTCTTCAATCCGAAAAGAAGTTTCGGTGGAAATTGACTTTAAAATCTCAGACCAGATGTTTTCACCTTTGAAAGCTCTGTTGAAATCTATTTTTAACCGTGTATTTGTCTTTAGCGCAATCACCGGGAATAGTTTCTCAGTCGGAATTGTGATCAATATATATTCGCCGTCGTAAGCTGTTATCTGAAATTCATTCTCTTCTTGAATGCCGTTATTATTAAGATCACCAAGAAAAATATAATTTCCACTTCCCTTCTGAACTTTCACAAATACTCTTTCAAATTTAGCGGACTGTTCCGTAGCCGCTTGGTAATAAATATCTCCGGTGATAAATCCATCCCATAGATTAATTCTGCTTTGAGAAAGCAATAAAACTGTTTCATTGTCTCCAAAACCATTGATTTTAAAAACGTCAGTATATTTTTTACTGCGAAATGTCATGCTGAGAGACGATGAAAACTCTTTGATGCCCCGATAGTTAATTTGTAATTGCTCTGTTGTTGAAGTAGACTGTTTTTCAAGCTGCCCATTCAAAGGGAATGATTCGTCTCTCAAAGAGTAACTGAATTTTGCATTCAATACGGATGAGATAGTAAAATCAATATACGGCACAGCTTCAAAATATTTTAGACTTGAGGATAACAAACTATCCTTTGATGATAATTTTTCCTCTTTATCTTCGTATATAAAATCAATACCGGGTTTAAACGATCCGAAAGTATATAATATTTTTCCATTTTGGCGTAACCAGTTTGATTTAATTGCGGTGTTGGTAGAGTTCACGTAATCGAAATCATAATCAACTTGATAATTTTTTTTATCTCCATAATTCAATTGAGAATGAAGACGGTCGGAAAGGAAATTAATCCCTTGTTTCAAGTAACCGTATTTGGTGTTAAGCGATAAGTTCTGAATTGGAGAGTAATTCAAAGATAACTCACGGAGTGTCTGATCTTCTAAACCTTGTAAAGGTAAATTATAATTACGGTTGAATTCAACATCGTTTATTCTATCAAGAGAGGAAAATCTTCCCTGGATAAATCTATCTTTAAAACTAAAACCGATTTTACCTAGAGAGGTATTCCCTAGTTTTACTTCTCGTTGATTTATCTCAAAAAATATTTTACGAGCGTAACCTAGGTCAGATCCTTCGTCAAGAGAAGAGAACCTATTTCTATCCCAGCTGCTTCCGGAAAGTTCTGCCGAAAGATTAATACCATCCATGAGATTTGCAGTCACTGAAAAATTACCAAGTTGTTTTAATTCCGGCATTGGTAAATAAATTAACGGCAAGTAAGAACCGTTTTTAATTCCTGCAAAACGGTAGTTTCCCAAACTCTCTTTTGTATAATCACCATTGCCCTCTCCTACATAACTAAACGAAACATTATAAATTGAAGAAAGTGCACCGGGCAAATATTTGTAGTAGGTATATTGCTGCGAATTAATCAGGGTATCAATTCTTGAATAGATGCCATGAACTTTTCCGGTTGAATCGGGCTGTGCGAGAACAACACCCGATCTTGTTGCGGCATTTTTATTATTGCCTGCTTGTTTTAAAATATTAAGATCATTTCCGGTGAAAGAGTATTCAATGGGACTATTTTCATCATCTCCTTCTCGAAAATATCCGAGGTCAATTTTTACTTTATCATCTAAAAATTTTGTAGAAAAATCTGCTCCAAAAAAATTCCTTTTAAAATTTTGGTCTGTATATTCAAAATCAACAGAGATTCTGCTTGCAGAAGTGATCAATCTTCTGGTTGTGAAAGTGATTTCAGAATTAGAGTAATCAATTATGTAATCGTTATTCTCGCCGCGTTTCATTTGCTCGCCGTCTATGTAAACACGTTCGCTTCCGGCAATGATTATTATCTCTCGTTCATTATTAATGCCGCTTAAACGGTAAGGACCTTGATTTCCATCTAAGCCAGTCAATTGATTTGTATTAAACTTTCCTCGTGAACCTGCAATTGCAATTGTACCTCTAGTTGCCCCGTAAAATACTTCGCCTTTTAATCCTTGTAACTTTCTAGTAAGCTGAGAGAATTCATTATCTCTCAAATTCAATTCGTAATCTCCAAATGTTCCTACCGCATTTTTATGCCTGAGTTCGATAAATACTTTATCAAGTTCATCAAGCGTTTCAGTGTTGCCTTCCGGCTGAATAGGTGTATTCTCATCTGTAAGTGCTGCTACAAGATCAATATCATCAGAAAGTTTTCCGGAAAGTTGTAACCGTAAGCCGCTATTCAAAGTGAAATCGCGATTGGTTCCAATAGTAAACCCGCGAATGATTGCACCGCTCTTATGTAAATCCTTTCCAAAAATAGATTCAGATGTTAATGGCTCAGCAACTTTTTGGGCAGTTCGAATAGTATCTAAGTATTTATCATCATACTGCACAACAAGACTTCTTCTTCTGTACTCTTTTTGCAAACTTAATTTTATTGATTGGTAAGTAACGAAAAGTGTATCGAGCAATGAATAAGTTATTTTTGGCGAAAGTGAGAACGATCCATTTGAGTAATTAAATTCATACTCACTTCGAAGCAAAGTTTTCCCTCTTAATATTATACCTTCTGTAAGAGGAATAATATTGAGCGAAGAGATTTTGTAAAAGTTATCGGGGTGAATTTGAATTGTATCTTTAATTACCGCGGTTCTTTGAATCTGCGGAAAAAGAAATGTAGGGAGGAACAGAATAAATAATATATATACGCGGTTCAGAGATATCTTCTTCAAAAAAATCGCTTTACTTAATTTGGTAGAATAAATCTAAACCGATACTCCCTTTAATTCAACTGGATAATATTTATTCATAACGTAAAGCTTCTATGGGGTCTAGATTGGAAGCTTTAACAGCCGGATAAACTCCGAATACAACGCCGACAAATGTAGTGAGTAATAAGCCGATAATAATCCATTCAATAGGAAGAACAATAGAAACACCAAGTTGTAATGCTACCAAATTTCCTCCCATAACACCGAGGAAAATGCCTATCAGTCCGCCAAACCAACTTAGTGAAACGGCTTCCACAACAAACTGAGTAAGAATAGTTTTCTTTTTAGCGCCGATAGCTTTACGAATCCCGATTTCGCGTGTACGTTCCGTTACACTTACCAGCATAATATTCATAATACCAATGCCCGCTGCGAGAAGAGCAATAAATGCTATTACAGCAGCACCAAGCTTGAAATATTTAGTGAGATCATTAAACTGCTGAATTAGTTGTTCATTAGTAATAATTTCAAAATCATTTTCTGCTCCACTAGGAACTTTTCTGATTTTTCTCAAAGCACCTATCACTTCATCCATCGTCTTATCTATAAGTTCTTTATTCCGGCACATTACAATTATAGACGCACTTCTTTCAGTACCAAACATTTTTTCAAATGTACCGAGTGGTATGGCAACAAAATTGTCCTGCGACTGACCGAATATTGAACCCCGTTTTTCAAAAACGCCTACAACTTCAAAATTGAAATTATCTATTTTTATTTGCTGCCCGATAGGTGAAACATTTTTAAAAAATTTCTCTGAGATATCTGTTCCTATCACTACGGTTGGTCGGGAATATTCATAATCGGCTATTGATAAATTTCTTCCCTCGCCAATTTTTAAATCTCTGACGATGAAGTAATCTTTATTTACACCGGCAACACTAACATTCGGGTTTGTTTTTATATTATTATATTTTATGGTTCTGCCACCGGTGCCCATAGCGATTCCGACAGCAACCGGAAGTTGTGTAATCTCTTTTAACTTTTCTCCTTCTGCCACTGTTATATTTTTCCGATTATGAGATCTTGCGCGATCGTGCGGACCAAGTTGAAGTGCTGGCCATTTTGATACAATAAAATTATTTGTACCAATCGAGTTAAATATATCTTCAAAACTCTGCTGGATTGCGCCGATCGCAGTCATTACTACTATGATAGAAAAAAGTCCAACTACAACACCAAGCAAAGTTAATGAAGATCTTAACTTGTTGGCTACAATTGAGCTGAGTGCAAGCTTTATACTTTCAAAGATTTGCATAATTCTTACTCATAACGAAGTGAATCAACCGGGTTGAGTCTCGATGCTTTCCATGCAGGTAAAAAGCCGGAGATAATTCCAACCAATGCCGAAATAAATAAAGCTATGAGAACAACATCAAGCGGCATAGCAGTAGGTAAAAATTGATTAATTATGAGACTAAGCGGAAATGATATCATTAAACCGATAATTCCGCCCATTATACAGAGTATAGCGGACTCGGTTAAAAACTGTAAAAGAATAGACCATGTTTTAGCGCCAATAGCTTTTCTTACTCCTATCTCTCTTGTTCTTTCGGTAACGGATACAAACATAATATTCATAATTCCAATAGCACCGACAAATAATGAAAGTGCAGTAATTACAATTCCGGCGAGAGCAACTACTCCGATAGTTTTATCATACATATCTTTCAATGCTTCCTGCTGATTTATAGCGAAGTCGTCCGGCTTATCAAGTGGTACTTTTCGAATTACGCGCATTGCAGCAATTATTTCTTCTTTAGCATCTGGAATTTTATCAACATCGCCAATCTTGATGTCTATTCTTAATCTCTGACGTCTATTGCTGATCACAGTTTCAAAAGTCTTTAACGGCATGATTATCTGACCATCCATGCTGAATGAGCCCATCATACCGCTGCCCTGTTTTTCTAGCACACCTATAACTTGCATAGGTATGTTATTAATTTTTATCACATTGTTGATCGGATTTTCCGAAGGGAAAAGTTCATTTGCAATGTCCTTTCCAATTACACATACTCTTCTTCCTGACCGGACATCAAGTTCACTCAAAAATCTCCCTTGTTCGAGATTGACATTTCCGGTTTTTTGATACTCTTGAGTTGTACCGTAAACAAGTGTTGCCTGAACAGATTTTTCTTTTCGTTTGATAGTTGCGCCAAAAGAACTTTTACTCGGAGCCATCGCCTCATAATTCTTAAGTACCGCACGAAGTTTTTCATATTGTTCGTAAGTTATATCTTTCCTGTTACGGAATTGACTCCAATCTCCCATAGCGAACCATGGAAATTTATCAACGTAAAGAACATCGCTGCCGAAAGAAGATATACTTGAAATAAATGCTTCTCGGAGACCGACCATTGCGGTAGACATTGTAGTAACAGCAACAATACCAATTATGATTCCAAGTGTAGTTAAAACTGAGCGAAGTTTGTTCGCACGAATTGCTGTAAAAGCAATTAGAAGGATTTCCCGAAATTCGACTATGAATATTTTCATATTTGCAAAATATTAAATTAGAAGCTCAATAAACAATTATTAATTCACCTTACGCAGTTTATAGACTTGGCGCTCTTGGCGTTTTTCTTAGCATACTTGGCGTGGAAAAAGAAAACAAATTTCACGCAAAGACCGCCAAGATAACATGACTACGGCAGGCAGGCGCGAAGATCGTAAAGAAATGATAACTGAAAAACTTTCCTGCGTAACGTGAGTTATTAAATAAAAAGCGATCTCTAATAATTTTAGAGACCGTATAAATTGATATTAGAAATATTATTCATAGCGCAGAGCTTCAATTGGATCTAAGTTGGATGCTTTATATGCTGGATATGTACCGAATGTTACACCTATAACAACGCAAAGTAGTACACCTATAATTACCCAATCTATTGGTATAACAGCAGAAGCTTTTAAGAGTGAACCGGCTATATTTCCAACGACAATGCCAAGTATGATTCCTATAATTCCACCCATCAAACAGAGAGTAACAGCTTCAGTTAAAAATTGAATTAATATATTAAGTTTTTTGGCACCGATTGCTTTTCTAATTCCAATTTCTCGAGTTCTTTCCGTAACGGAGACCAGCATAATATTCATTATTCCAACACCAGCGGCAAGTAGAGCTATTGCTGCAATTACAACCGAACCGATTCGCACTCCGGCAGTAATGCTATTAATTTGTGTCAGCATTGATTCGTTAGAAAAGATTTCAAAATTATCGGGTTCTCCTGCCGGTACTTTTCTTATAGTTCGTAAATAGCCGGAAGCGATATCTATAAGATCGTTATAAGAATCTTTATTTTTTCCCATAATAGTTATATTGATACTTCTAGTATGTTTGCCATAATAATTTTGAAACGTAGTAATCGGAATTACAGCAAAGTTATCCTGACTTTGTCCAAAAGCCGCACCTTGTGCTTCGAGCACCCCAATTACTTTTAGCTTGTGTCCATCCATAGTAATAACCTGATCAAGAGCGCTAAAATTTGGGAACAATTTTTTAGCTATATCCGCACCGAGGACGACATATTCTTCATAACGCTGGACATCGCGTTCATTGAAAGCACGTCCCTCATCTACATTCCATTTATTATTTGGAAATGCCTCCGGTGTTGTTCCGGCAACTTGAATATTTGGATTTGTTTCCCTGTTGCCAACTTTCAATAGTTTACCAAAATCCCATTGCTCGGCACCAACATATTTGGCTTCAACAAGTTTCTCTTTCAACCGATAATATTCTTCAAGAGTAATATCTGGACGGTTTCTAAAACGTGCACGATCATTAGGACCATTATTGAAGATGGGGAATTTCTGAATCTGAAATGTATTCTGTCCAAGCATCGATACACCTTCTTGAATGCTTTTCTGAAGCATTTCAATTATGGTACTGATAGCAATTATTGAGAATATTCCAACTATAATTCCAAGAATTGTTAGTAAAGAACGCAATCTATTTGAACGTAAAGATGAAAATGCAATTTTTATTATTTCTATAAATTTCATTACTCATACCTCAGAGCTTCAACGGGATCTAATTTAGCCGCAGTGTAAGCCGGTGCAAATCCGGATAGAACTCCGGTCAAAATTGATATTACAATTGCAAGAATGAACGCATCTGCTTGAACAGATGTCGGTAGAAATTGATTTATAATCAAACTTAGTATTATCGCAATTACTAACCCGATCATGCCGCCGATCAAACAGATAATTGCAGATTCGATTATGAACTGTCCTAGGATTGATCTTCTTTTGGCTCCGATAGCTTTGCGAATTCCGATTTCTCTTGTTCTCTCTTTTACAGATACAAACATGATGTTCATAATTCCTATTGCCCCAACGAATAACGACAAACCTGTAATAAACAATCCGGCAATTTGTATTACGCCTACTGTTTGATTGATTGTTTTCAATAATGCTTCCTGCTGGTTAATTGAGAAGTCATTTTCTTCATTGTATTTTAAACCACGTACTCTTCTCATAATTCCAACAGCTTCTTCTTTTACAGCTTCAACCATCTGACTGTTTGGAGCTCGGACATTAAAAGTAACACTTCTAAAATTCTCACTTTGGAAATACTTAAAAATATTCTGTATAGGTATAAAAGCCTGGTTATCTGGATTAAAATTTCCCATTACCCAGCTGCCCTGTTCTGCCAGTACACCAATGACTTTAAATTTGTGCCCTTTTATTTTTATATCATTATCTATGGCACCACCGCGCGGGAATAATTTTTTTGCTACCTCACTGCCAAGCACACAAACTTCTCTACCGCCATTACTCTCTATTTCGTTGAAAAATCTACCTTCACTGAAATTTAGGTTGGTTGTATTGATATATTCATCTGTAGTTCCTTGAACAAAAATAAATTCAACGGAATGTTCTTTCTGTTTTATTGTCTGATTTGACCAAACAGTTGGAGCAGACGCAGCCGGCAGTTTGGCAAGTTCTTTATATCTTTTATAATCCGCTAAAGTGATATTACGCCGGTTGCGCATTTGCCAAAATGGTATATCGTTATTAAACCATTGCCATTTATCAATGTAAAGATTATCTGAACCGAGAGATGCAACACCTTTTTGAAATGCATTATCGATTCCCTTAATTGCCGTAGACATTAGAACAACCGATGCAATTCCAATTACTATACCAAGAGTTGTTAAGACCGCCCTGACTTTATTAGCCCTAATTGCTCTTAGAGAAATTAGTAATCCCTCTTTTAATTCAAATAAATAATTTTTCATTTTACTACCTTATAATTTTGATGCACCATTTTTCTTCGGCACATATCTCTTAGTTACATCTTCATCTCTCTCTATCAACCCATCTCTTAACCTTATAATTCTTGCGGCGTGTTCGGCAATATATTCTTCGTGAGTAACAAGGATTATGGTGTTTCCTTGTTCAAAGATCTCATTAAATAATGCCATAATATCCTCACCGGTTTTTGTATCTAGGTTACCGGTCGGTTCATCGGCAAGAATTATAGATGGAGCTGTTACAAGAGCACGGGCAATTGCAACACGTTGTCGCTGTCCGCCGGAAAGTTCATTGGGTTTGTGATGAATACGATCTGACAAACCGACATGATCTAAAGCAAGCCGGGCTCTTTCTTTTCTATCATAAGAAGAAACACCGGCATAGATCATTGGCAGTTCAACATTATGCAGAGCATCGGATCTCGGAAGTAAATTGAAAGTCTGGAATACAAAACCAATTTCTTTATTCCTAATTGCTGCAAGCTCATTATCATTCATTTGACTTACATTCGTTCCTTTAAAATCATATAGTCCTTTTGTTGGTGTATCCAGACAACCGAGTATATTCATCAGAGTTGATTTACCGGAACCGGATGGGCCCATGATTGCAACATATTCATTCTTGTTAATCTTAAGCGAAACATCTCTAAGTGCATGCACTTCTTCACTGCCGACCTGATAAATTTTTGCTATATGTTCAATATTAATGATGTTCATTTTAGTTCCGTTCTTTGTGGTTTACTTTTTCTCTGTTCCTTTACGTTTTGGCTGCATAGATACTTTTGAACCATCTTCCAATTCCTTTGAGATTGCGCGATAAGGTCCGCTAACAACATCTTCGTTACCTTTCAAACCGCTTACAATTTCAATATAGGTGTCGTCACTAATTCCGGTTTTTACTTCGATCATTTTAGCTTTATTATCCTGAGTAATAAAAACAACTTCTTTTGGTTTGTTGTTTCTCTCTTTTTTAGCTTTTGCTTCCGCTGCAGCTTGATCACCACTCTGAGATGCATCTGTCATGGTTTCTTTTGCAACACGTGCTGTAACACTTTGGATTGGAACAGACAATACATTTTCTTTCTTTTCTGTCTGAATATCAGCATCACAAGACATTCCAGGTCTAATTTTATTTTCCGGATTTATAATAAGTATCTTTACTTCAAAGTTTACAACTTCGTCTTGAGTTCCAAGACCTTTTGTTATTGCGCTATTTCCAATCTGTGTTACTACACCAGTAAAAACTTTGTCTGTGAATGCATCAACATGAATTTTTGCGGTATCTCCAACCGAAATTAGCACTACATCATTTTCATCAACATTAACAGTTGCTTCCATTTTACTAAGATCGGCAACAGTTAACATTTCTGTGCCCGGACTGAATCCGCTACCCAGAACTCTTTCGCTAAGATCTATATCGCGTTTGCTTATAGTACCATTCAAAGGAGAGTATACGATAGTTTTATTAAGATTTGTTATAGCGTCTTTCAAAGAAGCTTCTGCTTGTGTAACACCGGACTTCATTGCCTCATAATTTCCAAGAGTTTGAAGATATGTAGATTTTGCGCTTTCAAGTTCAGCGTCACTTGCTAATTTCTTCTGGGCGAGTTCCTGCATACGTTTATAATCAGATTCAACCTTATCAAGCTGTGCTTTTGTTGCGGACAAGGAAGATTTCGATTGTGCTAATCTTGCATCTGCGCTATTCTTTTGAGCTTCATAATTATCCGGTTTTATTCTAAGAAGAAGCTGACCTTTCCTAACTACATCTCCTTCTCTTACCGGCAGATCAACAACTTCTCCGGTTGCCTCGGCGCTAATTTTTACTTGATAGACAGGATTAATTTTGCCGGTAGCGGAAACAACTTGAGTGATATTTCTCTTCTCAACTTTTTCTGTTTGAACAACAACAATTTCTTCTTTACTGCCGCTGAAAATCACCAGCAGTAGGACTACCAGCAGAAGAAGTCCTAATCCGCCAAAGATAAAAAGTTTCTTTTTCGATTTTTTCCCATTAGCCATTGTATTTAACTCCTTAATATAATTTTATTCAAATTTTGAAAAATCTAATCTACCGATAGCGTTATTCAGTTTATCATGTTGACGATAAAAATCATACACCGCATCAATTTTATTGCGTAGTGCATCTGTATAATCTCTGCTTGCTTGAAGAACATCAAGTAATGTTGCCGAACCAAGATTATATCTTTCCTGGTTGATCTTTCTTGTTTCTTCAGCGGCTGAAACACTTTTTGATGCAACATCTAAACTTTTTTTAGCCGCAATTAAGTCTAAATATGTTTGCTTTATTTCAATTTTTATTTGTCTTTCTAAAGCAAAAAGATCTTCTTGGGCATTCATTGCATTCACTTGTGCAAATTGAATTTGGTTTTCTGTGCTAAAATTTGAGAAGATAGGAATATTCAGTGTAAGACCAACACTCAATACTTTTCTATTAAATAGATTTCCGGTTGTAACCGCGCTTGTACTATAATAATAATTACCGGTTAAAGAAGGATAAATTCCGCTTCTTGCAATTGTTACTCCGCTTTCTGCCGCACTTAAATTCAATTGCTGGCTTTTATAATCGAAACGGTTATCAAGAGCAGTATTTACCATGGTTTGTATGTTCTCAAAATCTTTCAAGTAAGTATCTGTATCAATTACTTTATTAGCAGAGAAAGGATCAACAAGAGAGTAATCTTCAAGAACATTCAAAGCAAGGTAATTTAAGAGTGATGCCATTGAAGATTCATACAAATTTTGAGTTTGTATAAGTGAAAGTTCAGCTGCCCCTAATTGAACCTGTGCTGAGTAAACATCCGCGAGAGTAACAGATCCTAAACGGTTTCTTTCTTGAATAGTCTCATAAAGTTTTTGATAATATTTTACATTCTCTTCGCGAACTGCCATTAGTTCTTGATAGTTCAAAACCGTGTAAAAGTAATCAGTTGTAGTGAATACAATATTTTGTTTCAACTTAGCGATATTATATTCACTTGCTGATAGATTATCTTTACTCTGTGATATTGCAGCATAATTAGCTAAGCCGTTAAAAAGGGTTATACCTCCGCCTATTCCAACATTAAAATTACGGTTTTCGACCGTTGAAGCTGGAATGTCAAGGCTGTTACCAAAAAAATCTCTCTGAACACCGCCTTTATCATCTACTTGCTGCCAATTAAATCCTGCAGAAGCGCCTAAACTTGGCGCTAACTCGCCATAAGCATTTTTTAACTGCGATTTACTTGATGCAAGATTGTTTTTCGATTTAATTAAAGTAGTATTTTTTTGTAGTGCAATTGAAACCGCTTCTTGTAGAGTTAACTTCTTCTGAGCGAAAGTCGGTAAGGCAATCATCGACACTAAAAGTAATATTGATATTCGTTTCATCCGTTTCTCCTTTTGAGAACAATTTTAGTTTACTGTTTATTAAGACGTAGTCTGCTATAAAAAAGTTACAAATTAAAAGTACAAACCTGTTTATTGATTCTTATGAAGAAAGTCATCTTTTATTTTTAGAAAATACTCAAAAGATTCTTCATAGTTATTTGCAATCTTACCATCGAGAATTGCTTCTTCAATTGCTGTCTTTATCTCTCCGACTAATTTTGACGGCGGTATATTGCACACCTTCATAATTTCTTCGCCTCTCACAGGAGATTGAAATGCTCTAAGCTGATCTCTCTCTCTAACATCTTTAACCTTCTGCATTACTATTTCATAGTTCTCAATGTAGCGAGAAACTTTTGAAGGATTTTTACTTGTGATATCGGCTCGGCAGAGTGTAATCAAATCATCTAAGTCTTCATCTGCAGAAACAATCAAACGGCGGATTGCCGAATCTGTAACTTCTTCATCAACTAAAGCTATAGGACGAAGATGAAGGCGTACTAATTTTTCTACATAATCTAATTTTGTTAAAGGAAGTTTCATCCGGTTGAAAATATTTTTCATCATACGGGCTCCAAGCTCTTCGTGCCCATGAAAAGTCCAACCTGTTCCCTCAACAAATCTTTTTGTTATAGGTTTTGCAATATCATGAACGAGTGCTGCAAAGCGTAGCCAAACATCTTGGCTTGCAGCTGCAATGTTATCAACAACTATACATGTATGATAAAAAACATCCTTATGATGATAATCTTTTCTCTGCTCAACCCCAGCTAAATTGTGAATTTCCGGGAAAACAACTTTCATCACTCCGTTCTCAAACAAAAGTTTCAATCCAATCGAAGGTTTTGGTGAGGCGAGAATTTTCATAAACTCATCAGTAATTCTTTCTTGCGATACGATCTTAAGGCGCTCTGCCATTGATCCGGCAGCTGAGATTACTGATTTATCAATAATAAAGTTGAGTTGTGAAGCAAACCTGAATGCTCGCATGATGCGAAGCGGATCGTCATCAAAAGTTTGATTTGGTTCTAATGGTGTACGGATTAATCTATTTTCAATATCAATAATGCCGTTAAACTTATCTATTAAATCACCATAGTCTTCTTCATTTAAGGAAATTGCAAGTGTATTTATTGTAAAATCGCGGCGTTTGATATCATCATCGAGAGTTCCAATTTCAACTATCGGGTTTCTACTATCGCGTAAGTATGATTCTTTACGTGCACCTACAAACTCAAGGGCTGTTTCGTTAAACATGAAATGAGCCGTTCCAAAATTTTTATAGATGGAAATGTTTTTTACACCTAGCGAGTTTGCAAACTGTTGAGCGAATTTAGGTCCGTTTCCAACAACAAGAAAATCCATTTCACTTCGTTGGCGTTGTAAAATGATATCTCGTACAAAGCCACCGACAAGAAACAATTCTTCAGAACGCGTTTTTGCTAAAACAGATGCATTTTTTAAGAATGTATATTCTTTTAACTGATCTTTAAAATTCATTTTACTCATGAAAAAATTCTTTTATCCCATCGGCATTGTTTTTAAACCAGTTTATCATCCTCAAATTTTCGACAAACTCATGATTTGAATTCTCATCTTTCTTAAAATCGAATGAATGTACGGCAAAGTGTTGTGCTGTATTATAATCTAAATTTTTCAATGCTACCATTGAAATTTTCATTGCAGCATAACTTGAAACGTAATCGGTAATCTGTATTTTCTTCTGTATCTCCGAAATTAATCCCATAATATTTTGTTTTGTCCGTTCTGCTAATCTTAATAATGAAGGAATCGAAAAATATTTTATCCCCATCTCATTGAGTTTCAACAATTTCTGATACTTCAGAGTGTCATTTTTGTTGAAAAATGATTTCAAAGAATCAATTCCATTTGCAAGGATTAACTTTCTAATCAGAACTTCGTTTGTGTAATCTATGTGAGGATTCTGTTTTAATAGGGAATCGTAAACCGCAACGGCATCGGATTGTTTATTCCTTTCAATAGATAAATCTCCGAGTACAAGTTCTAGATAGAAGAAATACTGACTCTTTTTAAAACTAACTAATTGTTCGTTCAAAAACTTTTCTGCTTTAGAATATTTTTTCTCTTTGGAGTAGCATGTAATAATTCCAATTAAAGATTGGTAAGAATTGGAGTAGCTATAAACTTTTTGGAAAAGTTCGAGAGCTTCATCCATTCTTTTCGTATTAAACAAGCCCCATGCTTTTTTGACATCGGCTGCAGCAACACGAGGACAGAATTTTTTGAATATTGTTGTTCCGCCAAAATATAGTTGTGCTTTGGCATTGTTAGCATCAATCTGGTATTTTTTTAGAAAATCATTATACTCCACAATAAGAGCAGAAATATTTTTGCCGAAAATCATTTTAAAATCTGAGTTGCTGTAAAGCATCTTAATTTTCTCTACTCCATATTTATCTACAATGTATTTGATAAAAGATCCGCTGTAGATATATGAGATTGATGAAGTTTTTGTAAAAAAGTTTACTCCTTCAAAAAGTTTTACTATAGGAATTTTATAGCCGGCTTGAAAAGCTAACTTTGCCATATAATGCACGGAATTACCGGCGTAGTTGTCTTCAAAAGCCATAGCATATCCTTCAATCATTAAAGGATTAAAATTTTCAGCAACTTTTAGAATGTTCTTTCCAAATTTAGCAGCTATGACATGCATTAATTCATGTTTCAGGGTTCCTTCATAGTTTGAGAAGTTGAGGTAAATTTCATTTAACCATGGTTTGGCGATATCGGCGTTGCCAGATCCAAGAAGTTCTCGCTTTTGAGCTTTACTGGCAAAAATGTATGAATCGATTTTTTGTCTGTCTCCGTGAAGTCCAAGATTTATAGTCAGTTGGTCGAAGTAATATTCATGAAGCATAGCAGCAAAGATTGTTTCTTTATTTTTGAGAGAGTCCGGAAAATGAATCCGGAAATGTTCCGTGCTTATAGATTTGTTTAGGTTCCTTTCTAAACGACCTTTATCCGTGGCAAAATGTAAAGTTGGTTTGAAAAAAATAAATGCTGAAGCAATCAATAATAACGCAAGAGATGAAAGAATTTTTTTGAAATACCCTTTTGAAGAGATTCTCTCTGCTACAAAAATCATTGTCACAAAAAAGACCAGATTACATACTCTATAACCGATTAGTAATCTATCTACCGATAAATCTTCATCATAGATTGTGCCCGGGTAAAATCCAAATATCGAGTTATAAAAATAAATTTGAGGATTAAGAAAAAACTCGATCAATGGTGAAAAAAGAATCACAAAAAAAAGGATAAGAAAAATCAATAAAGAATACTTCTGCGTTAATGCAAATGCAAAAAATCCGGTTGCTAATCCAAAGAAAAATGAAGGAATGGTAATTACTAAAAAAAATAA
>JAJYXU010000124.1 GCA_021801605.1 Bacteroidota bacterium | reverse complement strand
CCTTCGTTTCTTCATTCCTTGACCTCGACTTCGCTCGCTCTGACATCTTTTCTCTTTTTCTTTTTTCCCCTCACTTCTTACTTCTCGCCTCTCGCGTCTTATCTCTTACCTTTCACATCTTCCTTCATTCATCATTAAATTATTCTTATTTTAGGGATGTGTTATACATAATTCAAAAAAATATTATTAACTGCATAGTGGTATTATGAAAAATTATATGGACGAACTTCTTAAAAAAATCAATTCAAAAACCGCTAAGGTTGGCATAATTGGTCTCGGTTATGTTGGTCTTCCTCTTGCTCTGGAATTTTCATTAAAAGGATTTAAGACAATTGGATTTGATATTGATTCCAAAAAGATTCCTTTGTTGAATTCCGGCAAAAGTTATATCAAGCATATCAGCGAAGAAAAAGTTCTTCAAGCTGTTCAAAGTAAAAATTTTTCTGCGACTACGGATTTTTCAAAATTAACCGAAGTAGATGTAATTATTATTTGTGTTCCAACTCCTTTAACGGAACACCGCGAGCCGGATATGACTTACATTGTTGATACAGCAAAAATGATTCAAAAATATTTAAGAAGAGGACAGCTTATAACATTGGAGTCCACAACCTATCCCGGCACAACCGATGAAGTTCTTCTTCCGTTGTTTGAAAGTCCGGCATCGGATAATGAAAAATATGTTGTCGGCAAAGATTTCTTTTTAGCATTCAGCCCGGAAAGAGAAGATCCCAATAATTCAAACTATACTACTTCTACAATTCCAAAAGTTGTTGGGGGTATTACTCCAAATTGCCTGGAAGTGGCTTTGGCATTATATAATCAAGTAATAATTAAAACAGTACCGGTTTCTTCTGCAAAAGCGGCGGAAGCTACCAAGTTGTTGGAAAATATTTATAGATCGGTAAATATTGCTCTTGTTAATGAATTGAAGATGGTGTTTGATAGAATGGGGATTGATGTTTGGGAAGTAATCGAAGCGGCTAAAACCAAACCGTTTGGTTTTAATGCGTTTTATCCGGGTCCCGGTTTAGGCGGGCATTGCATTCCGATTGATCCTTTTTATCTGACGTGGAAAGCAAGAGAGTATGATGTGAATACAAAATTTATAGAGCTTGCCGGAGAGATCAATACTTTTCAGCCGTATTATGTTGTTAATAGACTTGTCGAGATATTAAATTCACATAAGAAGTCAATTAAAGATGCCCGGATTTTAATTTTGGGAATTGCATATAAAAAGAATATTGATGATCTGCGTGAATCTCCATCCTTAAAGTTGATAGAACTGCTTATTTCTAAAAATGCGTTAGTTGACTATTCTGACCCTTACATTGTTCAGCTTCCGGTTACAAGGAAATATAATTTTAATATGCAGTCGGTTGAATTAACAAAAGAGAATCTAAAAAGTTATGATTCTGTTGTGCTTAGTACAGATCACGATTCTTTCGATTATAAATTTATTTTAGAAAATTCCAATTTGATTGTGGATACACGGAATAAATTTAACAGTCTTGGATTCAATTCACCAAAAATTTCTAAAGCATAGTTGATATGAAAGTTTTATGGGCAATGTTTATAATATAAGGTCATCATAGAGACTAGTGTAATGCCACTAACGCTTCTTTACACTTGATGACTTTCGCCATGATAGTTTCTGCGTCTTTAGTCCATTTGAAGATTTTAGGTTGTTCATTATGTAGAGTGAGAAAATCTCTAATAGCTGTTTCCAATTCGTTAACTGATCTGAATACTCCCCTACGAATTCTCTTAGCTGTAATAACACCGAAAAATCTTTCAACCATATTTAACCAGGATGAGGATGTTGGAATGAAATGAAAATTAAACCGGGGATGTTTTGTTAACCATTTTTTAACTGCTTCTGTTTTGTGTGTTCCATAGTTGTCCATGATAAGATGTAAATCCATATCCTTTGGAATTTGTTTATCTATCAGATTTAAGAATTTTATAAATTCTTTACATAGAATAGAATTGTCATCAGTATTCTCAAGCATTCCTTAAATCAATAAATAGTTTTTTGTTGTCTTCTCTGTATAATGTAAAGAAAATGGCAATCAAAATTTGGAATGCAGTTGTAGCTACATAATAATTCAAACCAGGTTTAAGCGATATTAACATAGCAGACATTTTTAGAATAATCGAAATTTCTTCTAACAATAAAATCAGATGAAAAATATTTACTTTGCCGCTATTTGCTATGAACATAAAAGTTCTTTTGATGAAGAAATATGTAATAATTACGTGGATCGATATCATTAGATTATATGTGAAAATTCTATTAGAAAAAAATGAAAATAGCGCTAATGATAAAACCACCGCGATCAAAATTCTGATAGACTTTTTGTTCTTGAAAGACCATAAAACAGAAAGCATGAGTAAGAAACTAGAAAGAACGTATGTCAGATTATTAGAAACGTGCTTAATTTGTAAATTGATTATTACTTTTACTGGGTCTGTAAAAGCAAAAATAAAAAAATACCAAAACAATTCCGTTTTATATTGCTTTACGGCGGGGAAAATCCAAAAAAGCATTGAAAGACTTGCAATTACAAAATAAATTTTCATAAATGAGTCTACTCTAAAAAGGTATAGTTAAAGTAAAAATATCTTGAATTTGGTTTGTATTCAGGTCGGTTCTAAAAATTATCGTATGTAAATATTTAATCCCGACAAAGTCGGAACAAAGTATGCAGAGTCCGTCAGCTGACGGATTGATATTTTTAGAACCGCACTTCATATAGTCAAATTGCATAAAAGACCTTTTTAGATACGCCTCATAAATAGTTTTCTTATTCTTCAAACAATTTGTTAATCATAGAATAACGAACGGCATACGAAATCAATTCGGGCAGCGTTTTTATTTGCAGACGCAGCATTATGCGCGATCTGTAGTAAGCAACGGTCTTTTTACTGACTTTAAATTGATCCGCAATTTCCTGGCTTGTCATTCCTTTACTGATATATTCTAAAATATTTCTGTCTTTCATATTCAGTTGGTTAAAACTTTCCAGATCGGTAGAAACAAGTGATCTATATTTATTTTCTAATTCGATTATTTTTTCTTCGTTAAGAGTAACACCAAAGTAACGTTTACCGGAGTATACATTCTTAATAGCATGAATCAATTCCCCCTTCATAGTATTTTTGCTCAACAATCCTTTTGCACCACTCTTTAAGGCATAAAAAACATATTCATCGCTGTCATACATTGACAGCATAAGTGCTTTAACGTCCTCATGGTTTTTCTTAATTGCCTTGATGGTTTCAATTCCATTGATTCCGGGCATAGAAATATCTACAAGAATCACATCGGGATTGACCTCCGAATATTTGTCAATCAGGTCTTTACCGGTTTCCACTTCAGAGACAATAAGAATTTCTTCAACATCTTCCAGAAGCGAAATTATTCCGCTGCGGAAGAGTTTATGATCATCTGCAATTATTATGCGAATTGGTTTTGATTCTGCCATATTAAGTCTTTTTCCAGAGGAATTTCTATTACGATCATTGTCCCGGTTTCAGCCGAAGAATCAATTTTTAGTTGTCCTTTATAAGATTCTACCCGTTCTCTCATATTAATTAAACCAAGACCGTGTAAAGATTTTTTTCTAGAGTTAACTTCTTCAACATCAAATCCATTACCGTTATCTGATATAATCAATCTTAAAAATTGCATAGAGATAACCAATTGTATGCTGAAATTTGTCGCATGTGAGTATTTCAAAATGTTTGTGATAGCTTCTTGAACTATTCGATAGAGGTAAATTTCTAATTTACTTTCCAAACGACTCTCTCCGCCAATTACATTTACTTCTGCCACTAAACCGGTTTCATTTACAACTTTATCCACAAGGTATTTCAATGCAAAGCCAAGTCCCATCTCTTCCAACATTCTTGGCTTTAAATCATAAGAGATGTTTTTTAACTCCAGAATAGTATCTTCCAATGTATCTACAATGCCTTGATAGTTCTTTCTTTGCGTAGGATTAATATCGGTTTCGCTCAATCTTAGTAATTTAATTCTTAGCATGGATAAGCTTTGTCCTATCCCATCATGTAAACCTCTTGCAACTCTCTGTCTCTCTTGCTCTATTAAATCTTGAAGGTGATCTGATAAATCTCTTAATTTATTTTGTGACTCAATTAATTTTTCTTGAAATGTTTTAATCTCTGTTATATCATGGAAATAGATATGTGCAATATCCAAACTCGGTTCACTTCTATAAAGGACAGAGAAAAATTTATTATCAATTTTATGGGTTAAAAGTTTACTATAATTTTCTTTTAAATCATTACCGGGAAGGAAATTAATGAAAGGGAGAACATCATTTATTTTCTTCCCTTTCAGATCAGGAGTTGATAAAACTTGTTGAGCCGCCTTATTGGTCTCAATAATTGTTCCCGTCGAATCAATCCTAATTAATGGATCAGGATCCAATTGTGCAAATAACGCCATTACTTTTGACGACTTGAGTTCAATATTCTCTTTCTCTTTTTTGTATTCAGAAATGGAAGGGTTAATCAAATATTTATAAAGGAAAAATATCAAACTGAAAAGCCCTACTACAATGATAATAGAAAGGTAGATCGGGTTTGCGGGGTCAAACAAAGATTTGATTAGGTCGTTAAGACTCATATAATAATGTTATAATATTTGAAAGAAATTCCGCCAACAAAGGCAATATTGATGATTTCCTTACCAAAAATGATTAATCCAACTATGTTTCTTTAGCCAAATAATTTCTCGTCAAATATAAATTATTCTCACTAAAGGTAAACGGTAATTCTTTTGATAGTGTGAAATTTGCAAAACTGATGGATTTCAATGATAGTTTAGTTGGTTTCTTAGTTTCCTATTATGTAAATTTGCTTTTGAGAGCAGGTTGCAGGATAAATCAATTACGTTTCATAATGTATATTTGCACTCCAAGTTAATTCATATTGTTGAAAAATTATTTTAAGGTTTTTAGTGATCTATTGGGATGTTAACCCCGACATTTTTTCAATAGGCCCCATTACTATAAGATGGTACGGTCTATTTTTCGCCATGTCTTTCTTAGTTGGTTATCAAATAATGCTCGTCATTTTCAACAAAGAAAAGAAAAGCGAGCAGGATTTAAATGATTTGGTTTGGATAATGATTCTTGGAACTGTTCTTGGCGCTCGTATTGGACACTGCCTCTTTTATAATCCTTCATATTATCTCAGGCATCCGGAAGAAATTCTACAAATATGGAAAGGCGGCTTAGCAAGTCACGGCGCTGCTATCGGAATTATGATAGCAATTTACTTTTATGTTAAAAAAAGAAAAGATATGACTTATCTATGGGTCTTTGACCGCATAGTTATTACTGTTGCACTCGCGGGGTTCTTTATCCGTATGGGAAATCTTTTTAATTCAGAAATAATTGGTAAACCAACCAATTCTTCGTGGGGGTTTGTATTTACGTCTGTTGACATGATACCGCGCCACCCTGCTCAACTTTATGAATCAATTGCTTATCTTTTTATCTTTTTCTTTTTGTTTTGGTTTTATTTTAAGAAAGAAGGAAAATTTAAGCCGGGATTACTCTTCGGATTATTTCTTATTCTGATTTTTTCATTTCGATTTTTTGTCGAATTTTTTAAAGAGAATCAATCACCATTCGAGGCAGGAATGTTTCTAAACATGGGACAACTACTCAGTATTCCTCTAGTTATTTTGGGAATCTATCTTCTATTTCGAAAAGAGAAAAAAGTAATTAGAATTCAATAACTCGTTGAAAGATTGATATGAACAATAAATTCTCCCTAACAAGGATTGCTCTTCTTTTTACACTTCCAATTTTTATTCTTTTTACAGCCTCAACACAGAAGAAAAACTACGATTCATCAACAGATACCCTCCGCTTTTCCGGCGAAAGTCATCTCCGCAATATTCGTCAATTAACCTTCGGCGGTAATAATGCAGAAGCATATTGGAGTTTCGACGACAAACAGTTATCGTTTCAGAGCGATTGGAAGGAAATAAATAGTCAGCCATGCGATCAAATTTTCAAATTGAATATTGACGGCTCTCCGCTGGGAAACGGAAAACGTTATATGCTTCTTTCAACCGGAAAAGGGAGAACTACTTGCAGTTACTTTCTAAAAGATGGAAGAATTATTTATGCCTCCACTCATTCTGCTGATGATAAATGTCCCGAATCAAAAATGTTTGCTGCCGGAAGATACGTTTGGTCAATTTATAAGACTTACGATATATACATTGCCAATAAGGATGGCTCTAATCCTAAAGTTTTGATTGGCGGTGAAGGTTATGATGCAGAGGCAATTGCATCGCCTGATGGGAAATATATTATCTTTACCTCCACACGGTCGGGTGATTTAGAATTATGGCGTTGTGAAATTAAGACTAAAAAATTTTTACAGCTTACAAATACACTTGGTTACGATGGTGGAGCGTTTTTTTCAAGAGATTCGAAACATATAGTTTGGCGTGCAAGTCGTCCTCAAGGTAAAGAAGCGGAAACCTACAAGAAACTTCTTGCTGCTGGTTACGTTGAACCGAAAGAGTTAAATATTTTTATGGCAGATATTGATGGGAAAAATGTTAAACAAGTAACGAAACTGCCGGGAGCGAATTGGGCTCCGTTCTTTAATCCGGACGGGAAAAAAATATTGTTCTGCTCAAATCATCATTCACTTGATAAAGGCGGAAGAATTTTTGATTTGTTCATGATAAATATTGATGGAACAGGTCTTGAAAAAATTACGAACTCAGAAACATTTGATGCGTTCCCTATGTTTTCTTACGATGGTAAAAAGTTAGTGTTTTGTTCAAATAGACAATCTGATAGAAAGCCGGCACACGATACAAACATATTTGTTGCTGATTGGATTGAAAAACCTGAAGAAGTAGATCTAAATTTTAAATCACTCAAGTAAATTCTCTGTGCCTTAGTGGTAATAAGATTATGACTGAAAAAGAGTTTGCACAAAACTGGATTGATATTATCAAAAAGGAATTGAAATCATTCCCGGATGATTTTGTTAAAAGCACTGAATGTGAAGTTATTTCTTTACCCGGAAAACTTTTATTTCTTCCTCCTCCTTTTTTCAATAATTATCAAATTACAGATGAAGCAGGTGAAACTTATATTTCAACCGATGATCATTTTAAAGCGAAATATATTCTTTATGGAAACAGAACAAAACCCGCTAACCTAAAATTACCGCTCAGAGATTTGCATATTTACGAAACTGTTCGCGATTACGAAAAACATCTAGACTCATTTTTGAAGGATATGGAAAAAGACTTCAAACAAACATTTCCTAATTCGAAAGGATTCAAGCGTATTTCACTTCAGGTTTTCAATTCATTAAATCTTACGCGTCTATAACTTGATTGAACTCAGCAGCAACATTACAAATTATATTCTAGAGCATTTTGGCAGAAGCTATCTTGAGCGCTACATTGAATACCACGGCAGCGACTATAAACCGTATCTAAGAATTTCACCATTCGCCGATAAAGAGAAATTGATCGAACAGTTGAAAAGATATGGTATTACTCTCGAAGCGATTGTAAATCTTCCAAGCGCATACCGTATTACTTCCGGCAGTAGTGTTGTAGGCAAGACACTCGAGTTTATTCTTGGCAAGTATTATATACAAAGTTTATCATCAATGATACCTGCATTAATCTTGAATCCAAATGAGAACGAAGCCGTTCTAGATTTGTGTGCGGCTCCTGGTTCAAAAACAACTCAGCTTGCAGAGCTTATGAATAACAGAGGAACTCTAATAGCCAACGAAATTTCTACGGAACGTTTAAAGAGTTTAGTCTTTAATGTTGATAAAATGAGTCTGGTCAATGTTGGAATTCTTCACGGTAAAGGGGAGCTTCTAAGCCGACAATTTGAAAACCGTTTCGATAAAATATTAGTAGATGCACCGTGCAGCGCTTTGGGCATTACTCAAAAAAAGGGAGAAGTTAGTAACTGGTGGGACGTTCGTAAAGCTGAAGCAATGTCAGATCAACAATTACGTCTGCTTATTGCAGCTATAAAAATGTGCAAAGTGGGTGGGGAAATTGTTTACTCAACTTGCACATTAACGCTTGAAGAAAATGAATTAGTCATCAATAAGATTTTGAAAAAATATCCGGTTGAGTTAGCTGAGATTGAGCTGCCGGTTAGTAGTCAACAAGGATTTACAACTTATGGTCCCGAGGTTCTTAATGATGATTTGAAAAAATCTCATCGTATCCTGCCGTGGGAAATAAACAGCGAAGGTTTCTTTTTAGCCAAGCTGATTAAGACAGATAATACAAAACCGGTAGAGCGATCGGCTCGTCAAGAAAGAAAATTTGAGCTGATAAAATCTTCTAGCGGAAAAATTAAAAAATATATAGATGGGCTTTCGAATTATTATGGAATTCAGCGCAACATATTCGACTCTTACAAATTTCTAATCAAGAACAACGATATTCATTTTGTGGATACAAATTGGTATAGTGAACACCTTGAATCGTTCAACCGGATAGGAACCCGTCTTGGCTCAATTGATAAACGAGAAAACTTGCAGCTCAATCCGCTTGCCGCACAAGTATTGAGTTTTGCGATTACAAAAAATATCGTTGAGCTTGAAAGCATAGCCGAGCTTGATATTTACTTCAGCGGCGGAATAATCAAAAAATATTTTGAAATTGGCGGGCAACGAATTGTAAAGTTTGGTGATTATTTTCTTGGGACAGCAGTTGCATCAAAAGAAGGATTGAAAAGCCAATTCCCGCGTGCGTTTAGAACACAAGAAATTATTCTGCCGCATTAAAAAGCCCGCATCCGCGGGCTCAAATTACATTTAATAAACCAACCTATTACACGTCAAAGTACTGTTCAAATTCAAACGGCGTTGGTCTTAATGCAGCCGGTTTAATCTCCTTTTCAGTTTTATACTTTATCCAAGTGCTGATAACATCTTCGGTAAATACATCGCCTTTCAGTAAGAACTCATGATCGGCAGCCAATGCTTTAAGTGCATGTCCAAGTGATTCCGGAGTAGAAGGAACATCTTTTAATTCTTCAGGAGACATGTCGTAAATATCTTTATCAAGCGGTTCACCCGGATCAATTCTGTTTTGAATTCCATCAAGACCTGCCATTAAAATTGCGGAGAAAGCAAGATAAGGATTAGCAGCCGGATCGGGACAACGGAATTCTATACGTTTTGCCTTTGGAGAATTTCCAAAAGGAATACGGATTGATGCGCTTCTGTTGTTGGATGAATATGCAAGATTAACCGGTGCCTCATAACCCGGTACAAGACGTTTGTAAGAATTTGTTGTAGGATTTGTAATTGCAAGAAGAGCCGGCGCATGTCGTAAAAGACCGCCAATAAAATAAAGCGCCATCTCACTCAATCCCGCATAGCCGCCCCCTGCAAAAAGAGGTTTTCCTTTCAACCATAAACTTGTATGAACATGCATACCGCTTCCGTTATCGCCAAAGATTGGTTTAGGCATGTACGTAACAGTCTTACCATTTTGCTTTGCAGTATTCTTAACTACATATTTAAACATCAGCAATTGGTCAGCCGCAGTTAAAAGTGGTTTGAATTTTATATCTATCTCACATTGACCGCCGCTGGCAACTTCGTGATGTTGTGCTTCTACCTCAATTCCCAAATTTTCCAGGTTCAAAACCATATCATTGCGAAGATCCATCAATTGATCTGTTGGAGGAACAGGGAAGTAACCTTCTTTGAATCGTGGTTTGTATCCTAAGTTTGGGTTTTCTTCACGTCCACTATTCCATTTCCCTTCAACTGAATCAACGGAATAGAAAGAAAAGTTTGGACCCGAATCGAAACGAACGTCATCAAACACAAAAAATTCAGCTTCCGGTCCAAAGTAAGCTGTATCTGCAAGTCCGGTAGATTTTAAATACGCATCTGCTTTTTGAGCAATATTTCTTGGACAACGAGAGTATTTTTCTTTTGTTGCCGGTTCGAATACATCGCAGATGAGTGAGATGGTTGGTGCTTTTACAAATGGATCTAAAAACATTGTACTGGCATCAGGAATGATAAGCATATCGCTTTCATTGATTGCTTTCCAGCCGCGGATTGATGATCCATCAAACCCAAAGCCGTCTTCAAATGAATCTTCGTTAAACTGGCTTACTGGAACAGTGAAATGCTGCCACTGTCCGGGGAAATCCATGAACTTGAAATCTACGAACTGAATTTTGTTTGTTTTAATAAAAGCAAGAACATTTTGCTCGGGAGAAGTTGCCTTTGCCATTATAACTCCTTTTTTGATTGTAAGTATAAACTTGTTGTTTCTTTTATTGAGGATAGAACAAAACTTGTTATTGTTCTTGTAACACCGGGCCATGATTGAATTTTACTTAAAAGTGTTTCTAAATCTCTTGTTTCTTTTGCAACTATCTTTAAAATATGAGAACCTTCACCAAGAATTGAATGGCATTCTAAAATTTCCGGAGTCTTTTTAACATGCTCTGAAAACTTTTCATAACTCTTGGAAGAGTCCATTATTACGGAAACAAACGCCATGATATCATAACCAAACACGTGGCGGTTTAATTTTGTATAGTATCCTTCAATCACGCCGTGATCTTCTAGTTTTCTTAAACGCTCACTTAAAGAGGGAATTGATAAGCCAACCGCATCTGCTAGTTCGTTGCGTTTTGTTCTTCCGTTCTCTTGTAGTTTTTTAAGTATTGTGATATCTAAGACATCTAACATAAAAACACTTATTTAATTAGGAAATTATCGAATTTTGATTGAGAAAATAAGGTAGAATTTTCAAAAAAGCAAATTACGTTCTGTGTCTAATTATACCTTTCTAGCAAACAGTTCTTATCACTATAATTTCATTTCTTTCTTATTTATAAAATACTGAAGAGTTGCTGGTTCAACTTTTGACACTGGCTCCTTTTGAGCTTAATTTGAATAGCCCTTCCTAAATGTTTATCTTTGCCCCTAAATTTATATGTGGAGTGAAATTAAGTTTATGAAGTTTAATAAAAGAACACATACTTGTGGAGAGTTAAGAGAAACAGACATTGGTCATAATGTTGTATTAAATGGCTGGGTTGCAATACGCCGCGATCTTGGCGGAGTAGTTTTTATCGAGATGCGTGATCGTCATGGTATAACTCAAGTTGTGTTTGAACCAAATTATAATTTAGAATCTCATGAGCAAGGGAAAAAATTACGAAGCGAGTATGTAATTTCTATAGAAGGCAAAGTTAGAAAACGCCCTGAAGGAACTGATAACACCTCTTTACCTACCGGACAAATAGACGTCATGGTAGATAAACTTATTATTCTTAACCAAGCTGAAACTCCGCCATTTCCTATAGAAGATGGGATTGATGCACATGAAGATTTACGTCTGAAATATCGTTATCTCGATCTTCGCAGAAACGAAATGCAAAAAAATCTTTTACTTCGGCACAAGATGTATCAAATCACCAGGAAATACTTTGATGCACATGGTTTTGTTGAAGTTGAAACTCCAATTCTAATGAAAAGTACCCCAGAAGGCGCGCGCGATTTTTTAGTACCGAGCCGTATGCATAAAGGAAAATTTTATGCTCTTCCTCAATCACCACAGACTTACAAACAAATTCTAATGGTTGCCGGACTTGACCGATATTTCCAAATTGTAAAATGTTTTCGCGATGAAGATTTACGCGCCGATCGACAATACGAATTTACACAGATTGACGTGGAAATGTCTTTTGTTGATGTTGAAGATATATTTGAGATAGTTGAAGGATTGATGAAAAACTTTTTTAAAGAAATTCTTGATCACGAAATCGTTTCTCCCATTCCACGTTTAAGTTTTGATGAAGCGATGGAAAAATATGGCAGCGATAAACCAGACCTTCGTTTTGCACTTGAAATGGTTACACTAAATGATGTTTTTGTAAAGTCTGAATTCAGAGTTTTCAAAGAATCGGTGGCGAACAATGGAATTATAACATCACTGCTTGCAAAAGGATGTGGGGGCTATACTAGAAATCAACTTGATGTTCTTACTGACTTTGTAAAAAAACTTGGCGCAGGCGGTTTAATTTGGATGCGTGTAAAAGAAAATGAACTTGAAGCACCAATCTCAAAATTCTTGTCTAGCGAAGAAAAAGAAAATTTAATTAAGAAAATGAATGCTGAATCTGGCGACCTTTTATTTATTCTAACAGGTCCTAAACTTGAAACACTCTCATTAATGGGTTCGCTGCGTTTGGAAATGGCGAAGCGAATGAACCTAATATTACCTGATGCAAAGCCGTCGCTTCTCTGGGTTACGGATTTTCCATTATTCGAATGGGATGAAGAAACAAAACGACTATATGCAATGCATCATCCTTTTACTTCACCTAGAGTCGAAGACATTCCTCTGATGGATACCGATCCGTCGAATGTTAAAGCACGTGCGTATGATTTGGTGATGAATGGAAATGAAATCGCCGGCGGAAGTATTCGAATTCACGATTCTGTTTTGCAATCAAAGATGTTTAAAACATTGGGGATTGGCGACGAAGAAGCACAGGAAAAGTTTGGATTTTTGATGGGTGCATTTAAATATGGCGCCCCTCCACATGGGGGAATTGCATTCGGTTTTGATCGGTTAGCAATGTTATTTGCTGGAAAGACATCAATAAGGGATGTAATTGCTTTTCCAAAAACTTCAAGCGGTATCTCTCTAATGGATGAATCACCTTCTGCTGTTGATGATTCACAATTAACCGAGCTTCACATCAGAATCAAATAGAGGGTGGTTCTAAAAACTTCAATATCCTCTCTGTTCTCGGTGTTAAATTTTTAAAAAAGGTAATTTTTAGAACCACCCTAAACTTACTTTATGTAAAAATCATATCCATATTTACAGGTAAGTTCTACCCAAAAGGTATTCCCATCCAACTTAAGAAAGATTTTCCTTTGCATTAATACTTTTGTTTTTTATATTATTTTCGAAGAAAATGTGAAAATTCTGGTAGACCAAAATTGGTCTGAATATTGACTCTATTTGAAAACAAAAATAATTCTATAATAAAATTAAACGGAAAAAATTACCAGTTTACAGTTTTCTTGGAGATGTAAGTGGGTCAACAACAATTATTGCTACTTGCGCTCGGTGTTCTTGTTATAGGTATTGCAGTTGTAGTTGCAATTAGTGTATTTACAGTGAGCGCGATAGAATCAAACCGGGAAGCAGTAATTATAGATCTAACAAACATTGCGCTAATTGCTCAGCAGTACTATAGAAAGGCAACAATTCTAACTGGTGGTTCTAATACATTTACTGGCTGGACAATTCCACCAGCTTTATTACAGACTTCAAACATGAGCACTGCGGTAACAGCTTCCGTCGCTGCACAAACGGTAAGTTTAGTTGGTCTTGGTACGGAAATAGGCAAAGATGGTACAAATGTAGTTGGAGTAACAATGATTGTTGGGCCGAATTCAATTATTTCAACTACGGTTAATAATTAGTGTTTTTTTATAGGAGATAATATTGTAAAAATATTTCGAAATAATTTCTGGCACAATAAATGACTTTAGAATTGTTATAACATAAGGACGGTTCTAAAAATTATCGAATGGAAATATTTAACGCAGAGAGCGCAGAGAAAACGCAAAGTCCGCAGAGAATATTGATATTTTTAGAACCGCCCATAATTGAGTTACATTATAGCAAATTAATTCGGGGTCTATTTTCTTTTAACTAATTAACAACAAAAAAGGAGTTACAAAAATGGGTCAACAACAATTATTACTAATCGTTCTCGGCGTTATCATTGTAGGTATCGCTGTTGTAGTTGGTATCAATGTTTTTACCGCAAGTGCTGCTTCATCAAACCGCGATGCAGTTATTGCAGATTTAACAACAATTGGCTCTATGGCACAAGGATTTTACAGAAAACCAACAGCTCTCGGCGGTGGAAATAATCAGTTCACCAACTGGGTAGTACCGGCGCAATTATCACAGACAGCAAACATGAGTGCTGCTGTTACACCAACTGTTGCAGCACAATCTGTAGTTCTAGTGGGAGTTGGTACAGAAACGGGCAATGACGGTACGGCAAAGGTTAAAGCTACAATGACGGTAACACCTACTACTATGTCTACCGTTGTTAATAATTAATTTTTAATTGGAATTTTCTTAAATTGAAGGCGGGTAAGAGAGATTTGCCCGCCTTATTGTTTTTGAACTCTATACTAATCTAATTCCAGATTTTATTGCTTGGCATCTTTACAATAATGCAATGCAATTGATTTTAGAAAAAGATAGCTTTAATGAAAGAAGAAATAATTTTAGAACAATGATGAATAATTTAGAGTTAGGTAAATAAAGGTGGAGCAATGGGCTTTTTCTTGTGGGGTATTTTTTTGATATGGATATAGGGACTTTGAAAAAATATGTAACGCGCGGATGGATAGAATGGCGTAAACATGTTTTTCAGAGAATGCTTGAAAGAGGAGTCTCGAAGAGTGATGTAAAAAAGGTTTTACTCGAAGGCGAATTGATTAACAGTTATGATTATGATCAACCGTTTCCCAGTGCATTATTTTTTAAGAAAGTTAATAACCGTCCCTTACATGTTGTTGCCGCGTTGGACGATAATAATAGAAAGGTTTATATTATTACGGCGTATGAGCCGTCGGTGGATTTGTTTGAAAGCGACTATAAAACAAGGAGAAAATTATGAAGAAAGATGTATGTCCGATGTGCGGCGGACTTAAGAAGAAATCGACTACGAGCTTTACGGTAGATTATAACTATGGAGTCATTGTAGTTAGAGACGTACCGGCAATGGTTTGTGTGCAGTGCGGAGAAGAATGGCTTGCCGATGAAGTCGCGTCTAAATTGGAAAAAATTGCTTCTGTAGCAAAAAAACAACAACAGGAAATTTTTATTGCAAAATACAACAGTTATCTGTTGGCATCATAATACAGCAAAAAATATTTTACGGGGTGGATTTGCCCGCCTTTTTTTCGTTTAATGTTGTTAACCTTTAGAGACCTCTGAAAAATTAAGAATAGAACGCAGATGACACAGATTAAACGGATTAACGCAGATTTAATCCGCGAAAATCTGCCAAATCCGCGTCATCTGTGTGCTATTAAAAATGTTGCAGTCCTGTACAATTCTATTTTTCAGAGGTCTCTAATGATAAAACTCCCAAGCCAATTAAACCAATAATATAGGAATTAAAATGTATTATTTAATTAAAGTGACTGAAGCAAAGGTATAAAGTCAAACTTAGTTGACATGCGAAGGAATAAGGGCATTGAGTGGTAAAATGAATCACATTGGACTAAAGAAAGCGCCTGCCAAAAGCACAGCCGGTGACGGATTAAGAAATCGTGATAGTTCCTTCTTTGAGGCGTTGTATTATAAACTTGTAGGGCGATATAAGGGTTTTTTGTCGGACAGCCGAACATATGGATTGACCTTCAAAGAGTTGCTTATAATAGATTCAACAACAATTAGATTGTTTAGCGATATACTAAAAGGAGTGGGACGAAACCCAAAGAATGATAGCAAGAAAAAAGGCGGATTAAAGGTTCATATGCTTATAGATGCGGTTCAGTCAATATCCAATTGAATATGCAAAGCAACCTTAAACGCTATTTTTGGGATTGCCCGCAATGAAAAGGGTACTGCGCTTCCGAACCACAATGTTAAAGTGGCGATAATTGTCAATTTGGGCGCCATCACATCAACAATTAGTTTTTGTTTTAAATTTTCTTAAATTGAAGCGGGTAAAACAATGTTTTATCCGCATTTTATTTAACTAAATTTCTATTGCCATGATTGAAGTAAGATTTACTGCACAAAAACCGAACGGTCAAATAATAAGCGGAAGTTTTAGCGAACCATCATTTGGTGAAGCGAAGAAAAAAATTCAAAAACTTGCCGAAAAAAATCAACTCAAAATTCAAAAAATTGAAAAGAGAGTTGGCTACGTTTATAAAATTAAACGCGGCAAAGAAAAACCAATCACCGGCGAACAGAGAGCTTACAATAAAGATGAAGTTGTAAACGCGCTCCGTAAACTTGGCTACGAGGTAGTCTCCGTCAATAGAAAGTATTTAGAATTTAACTTCAAACCACCACAGCAAGATATTGTTTCATTTGTAAAGATAAGTGCCGAATTGTTGGAGCAAAAACTTCCTTACAGTGAAATTTTAACTTTACTTATCAACGATACTTCAAATAAATCCCTTAAAGAAGCTCTAAAGCAGATTAATAGTGAACTGAAAAAAGGAGCTGATAGCGAAACCACTTTTTTACGTTATCAATCTGTGTTTGGAAAATTTACGGCATACATGCTTGGTTTAGCATCAAAGAGCGGTAATATGTCGGAAATTTATAAAGCAACTGCAAAGTTTTTAGAAAGACAACAAGAGTTTAGAAAAAACTTGCGAAGCGCGCTAATTACTCCAATGGTAACTCTGTTTGTGCTTTTTCTTGCAGTACTCTTTTATGTGGGATACATTTTTCCGGCAACGGCAAAACTGTTTGTAAAGTTTGATATACCGTTGCCGCCAATGACGGCTGCTACATTGAAGATAAGTAACTTTCTGATGGGTAATGGTTTATTGGTAGCAATTGTTTGTATAGCTCCACCGATTGTGATTTGGCAATTTGGAAAAACAAAAAAAGGGAGATTATTTTTTGATCGCTATATGCTCAAGCTTCCTGTTATGGGTTCTCTAATTCATAAAACATTGATTGAAGTGTTCTGCCGTGTGTTTTATACTTTATATAGCGGCTCGGCTGAAAGCATCGAACCAATTCGAATTGCCGCCGAAGCTACAGGAAATGTCTATTTTGAACAGCAGATCAAAAACGTCGCTATTCCTCTGATGATTAAAAAAGGAGTGGGAATAACAGAATCATTTGAAGCTAGCGGAATATTTACCGAAACTGCATTATCAAGATTTCACTCCGGCGAAGAAACCGGTACAATAAAAAATACCGCATTTCAACTTGCAAATTATTATGAAAGCGAAACGGTGTTCAGATTAAAAAACGTTATAGAACTTATTCAAGTTGGAATTGCAATGGTTATTATGATAGTGATGATTGGACTTACTCTAATATCGGCTGAAACAGCAACCATTAGTCCAAAATCACCGTCAATGAAATAATATTAAAGAAGGATTAACAATGATAGATGACCAGCTTGAAATGACCGATAAGATCGGTTACTTGCTCTTAAAAAAAGGAATTATAGATCACAAAATATTAGAACAATCGCTCAAAATTAAAGATGCTGATCAGACAAAGCTGAAAAGAAATCTTGCCCAAATTTTAGTTGATGAGTTTAAATTTGACCACGATATTATTTTTAGAGAAGTTGCAGTACTTTATGCTTTCAAAGAACTAAATGTTCGTCCGGAAGAACTTTCAGATGAACGTATAGCAGAAATAAAAAACTTGATGACCCGTCAAGGCGATGATGTAAAAAAAATGCTTCTTACCCACCGGGTAATTCCATTCAGGTACGATGATAAAATTAAAGATAAGTTAATTCTGGCTGCAGTCGACCCCACTGACAGAAATCTTGCTAAAGTTGCTTATACAATAAACGTAAAAAAATACGAAATAAATTATCTTCGAAAAAAAGATTATGATAAACTTGTATCTATACTTGCACCAACCGAAAATGAATATCTAAAAATGATTCAGGAAGCTGGCGAAGAAATTCAAGTGGTTCAAGATGAAACTTCGGTTAATGAAGAGGAACTTGATGCCGAAATTAATAAGAGCGCACTTGTAAATCTTATTGAAGCAGCCCTGGTTGAAGGAACTCGTAAAGGAGTCAGCGATATTCACTTAATTCCTAAATCGGGCAATAAAACTGAAATTCATTTTCGCCTTGATGGAAAATTGATGCTTTGGCATACACAAGAAGGAACTTTACCCGAAGCTGTTATGGCAGTAGTAAAAGATAGATCCAAAGGGCTCGATCGTTTTGAACGTGAACGAGCGCAAGACGGTTTTATTCAGCGCGAAATTGATGGACATATAATTCGTTATAGAGTTTCTGTTTTACCAATGGTTGGAACAGAATTAAAAAATAAATTTGAGAGCATTGTAATAAGAATTCTTGACGATAGAAAAGTAATACGTGATTTAGGTAAACTTGGTCTTACGGGTTATGCGCACACTGCTTTTGTTAAAGCTATTAGTCAACCGCAGGGAATGATTATCTTAACAGGTCCAACGGGAAGCGGAAAATCAACAACTCTTATTGCTGCTTTATATCAAGTTATCACACCCGAAAAAAATATTCTTACAGTTGAAGACCCGGTAGAATATGTTATTGAAGGAGCGCGGCAGCTAAAGATTGGTTACAAAATGAATTTTGAACAAGCAATCAGATCAATTCTTCGTCACGATCCCGACATTGTTCTTGTTGGTGAAATGCGCGATAAAGAAACAGCAGAGACAGCTATAAAACTTGCAAACACCGGACATTTAACATTTTCAACACTGCACACTAACGATGCACCAAGCGCAGTTGCACGTTTATTTAAAATGGGTGTTGAGCCATTTTTAATTGCTTACGCAATAAATATTATTGTTGCCCAACGTCTCATCAGAAAACTATGTGAAAACTGTAAGAAAAAAGTTACAAACCTAGAAGAACATATTCTTCCTTCCGGCTTAGACATTAAAGAATGGGCAGGTTTCGAAATTTTCGAAGCTGTTGGATGCGAGAGATGTAATCACACAGGATATAAAGGGAGAATGGCAATTCATGAAGCGCTCTATTTCACAAAAGAAATTAGAAGAGCAATCGTTCACTCTGGAGAAGATGTTGATGAAGAAGCAATTCGTACACAGGCTAGACTAGATGGAACGAATAGTTTGAGAGATTCCGGTTTTGAAAAAGTTAAACTTGGCTTAACTTCCATCCAGGAAGTTATTGGTGCAACGATGGAAGACTAATTTTACAATGTTTCTTATATTTAAATAAGGTATTTTATACTATGCTTTTCACCAATTAAGACGGTTATTCTTGATGATTGCAGATGCAAAACAAGTCCTCGCGGCATTTACCACAAAAATTCCTACAACTATCTTAGGTCCGGAACGCGTTCGATATATTATCGACCATATAAACGAATTTCAAGTTGAACAAAAAATGCTTCTGCTTAACTTGATGAATAATATTCTTGGAACGATGATTGACCGTCAAGCATCGGATATTGAAATCGGCGGATACGGAGCTCAAAATTTTGTTTGGATGAGAATCTTTGGAAAGAAAGAACGTGTAAAAGATCTTCCTCAGTTTTCCGAAGATGAAGCATCAACACTCGTCATTTCTTTATTGAACAAGACCCAATGCGACATGCTTTTATCGGAAAGAAATTTGGATTTTAGTTATTCTTTCAAGTACGATAAAGTTCAAGCAGTAGTTCGTTTCCGTGCAGATGCTTATTTTGATCTTGATAGTGTATCTTTAAATATGCGTTATATACAAGCCAGAATTCGTCCAATCGAATCTCTTGATTTCCACCCCTTTGCAATTAAAATGATGAGCCACAATTACATAAAGTTTGGGTTATCATTAATAACTGGAATTACAGGTTCCGGCAAATCCGCTACGCTTGATGCTATTATTGATTATCACAACGATTCCGATCCATGTCATATAGTGGTTATTGCTTCGCCTGTGGAGTTTGTTCACAAATCCCGGGTATCAATTATCAAGCATCGCGAAGTTGGAAGAGATGTAACATCATTCAAAGATGGTGTAATACAATCATTGCGTCAGGATCCGGACATAATTGTAATTGGAGAAATGCGCGATCCGGAGACTATTTTGTCAGCGCTTGAAGTTACAGATACGGGCCATAAAGTTTTTTCAACGCTTCACACATCATCGGCAACTGAATCAATTGATAGAATAGTTGCAGAAATACATCCAAATGAACAAGAAAGAGTTAGGAATAGATTAGCAGATGTCTTAATATCGGTTGTCTCGCAAAAATTGGTACCTAGTTTAGATGGCAAACGCGTTCTTGCAAAAGAAGTTCTAATTGTCACTCCTTCTGTAAAAGCGGCAATAAAGAATAACAATACAAGTGAAATTTACATGATGATCAATCAGGGTGCTCCTCAGGGCATGATTACGATGGAACAAGATTTGCTGCGTTTGTATTCGGAAAGAAAGATTTCTAAAGAGAATGCTGTATCTTATGCGAACAATAAAACCAGAATTTTGCAATTGATGAAAGGATAAGTTGAAACAGGTTGTCTGTCTATATTGCGAAGGAACCGATGCAAAACTTGCTGTTTTATCCAAAGATAATAACGGCGTCAAAGTTCACCGGGTATCATCTTTAACAGTATCGCGCTCAATTCTATCTTCTTCTAAAAAAGAAGTGATGGTTGAACTGGAAAGTAAAGTGATGGATACCGATTTGTCTTTCGATAACTTAGAATCAGTAAGTACTGTGGATTCTCGGTCTCACGAAAGTTCAGATGTTGAAATGCTTGATGCAGCTTTACACGATTTGAAATTGCACAATATGCTTTTCCTTCCAATAGTAACCGAACCGATAGTTAACTATCATTCATACGATGGACCACGCAATCTCAACAAGAAAAAATTAATACAGTCGGTTATCAACGATTTTCAAGTAACAAAAGGAATTTCGGTAACAGACGATTTGGTGGATATTACTGAAATGAATGAAAAATCAATGCTTGGAGTTTTTCTTGAAGGAGATATGCCTTGTGTTGATTTGATCGGTCAGCTTGCTAATTATAATAAACGCCGTTATTTAAAAATTCCAACAATAAAAACTGCTGAACTTTCCCTTACGTATTATGTTTCAAAATCAACAAAATTTTTTCCGGAAGATAACTCACTCATTGTTTACATTGGAAAAGAATACAGCAAACTTATTTTTCTTGAAGGACAAAAATTAAAACATATCGGTTCGCCTTTAGACATCGGCACAAAAAATCTTCATACATACGATGTTTATTTTTCTAAGATTCTTCTCGAAATGGAAAACGGCGGTATTCCTAAACTTGATAATATTATTCTATGCGGCGAAGACCGATCGGAAAATTTAATCCTTTCATTTTACGGAACATTCCCAGAAGCGAATGTATCTGAATTAAAATTTGAGAACTTCGATTCAACAGAACTTAACGAAGAAGATCAGAAAAATCTTGCGTTATATGCAATTCCAATTTCAGCCGGTATAGAATATTTTGATGAATTAGATAAGACGCACGTTGGAGTAAATTTTCTTCCAAAATATATTCAAGAGAATCAAAAGTTTTTACAATTCGGCTGGCATAGTTACGCATTAATGCCATTCTTATTCGGCGCTGCCTTTTTCTTTACGTTCAAAACACTTTCCAATTTTAGGGACATAAAGGAATTGGATTTTGAAATTGAACGGCTTAATCAGAGGCAAATACAGAATCAAGCGCTTGTCCAAAAAATTACTCCGCTCGAAACTCGAATAAATAGTTTTGATGCTACGCAAAAAATTATTGACGACGCTAGCGAAGGCGCCGGGTTATGGAATAGATCTCTTGGCAAGATTTCTGATTTTGCGGAAACAAGAAGAAATTTTTGGGTTAGCAAAATCGAACCAATATCCAAAGACGAAATTAAACTTACCGGATATTCATTATCCAGGAGTGTGCTTACTGAATTTGCAGGCATCAATAAAGCATCGCTTCTAAAAAATATCAATTTCGATCCGCTAAGAGAAAAGAGCGCTTTCTCATATACACTTAATCTAAGATTACAAAACGATACTACAAAGACTAAATGAGCAGCAAAATTAAAAATACGGTCATCATCCTGATTATCTTTATTATTATTGGGCTCGGCAGTGTTGCATTTAACTTTGTTTATCAAAAAGGGAAAATAAGCGAGAAGCAGAAAAAAATTAAAGATCTAAAACTTTACCAGCTTGATACCGAATCATTGAACATGCAGCTTATTTTATTAACAAAACGGGTTGCAGAACTCGATTCTGTTTTAGCCAACAGAAAATACAATATTCCTTTTAACGTGTCTCAAGCTTCTTTCTTCGATTTTGTAAACCAAGTCAGTTATGGTTTCTCATCCCATTCATATGTCAATATTGAATTCAATGAAACAGAAACGGGGACTAATTTCAATATTTATCACTACACATTAAACGGCATTGCAGAATTCAACGATCTGATAAAATTAATTTATGCTATTGAAGAGAGTAAGCAGTTAAAGAAAATTGAATCCGTTGAATTATCCAACAACGTTCAAGTTGATGCTGATGGAACTCCTCATTATTTGGTTAATTATAAATTTAAGGCAAAAACTTATTTCTCATCGGACAATAGATTTTTTGTAAAGGACTTTAAAGAGAATGCGATTATTCCTAACCCGGCATACGATTTCTTCTATCCGTTAATCCGGAATGAAATACCACCTAACACTGATAAATTACTGGATGTTCAATCTGCTCAGTTGTTGGCATTAATACCAGACGGAGCGTTTTTAGTTGATGCCAGCGGAAATACTTATCTGTTGTGGGAAGGAGACCAAGTTTATTTGGGATATCTTACTAACATAAATTACCAGAACACCGAAGTGAATTTTGTCCTGAATAAAGGCGGCATCATTGAGAATGTTACTTTGAAACTTGTAAAAGAAAAAAAACCGAGCAAATAAAATGAAAAAGCTAATTACAATTTTGATTCTATTCGGGTTAACATTTACTGTTAACGCTCAGATTGATCTCCAAGATAAATTGAAGGGTGCAGTAAACCCGGATGAGCTGGTTTCACTTTCCGAAACAATTACATTTGATCAAGCTATTCAAGTGTTAAGTAAGGTTAGTGAAAAAATTACCGGCAAGAAAATTGTGTCTACTGTTAATCTTACAACTCCTATTGGAGTTGAGATAGATAAGTGGTCATATAAAAAAGCACTCTTTGTTATTGTCCAATATAACAACCTAATAGTTGAAGAAACCGAATCTACTGTAATTATTAAAAGAAAAGATGAATCCAAAGCTAAATTGGCAAAGGAATCTTACGCTCCAATAGACGAAAGAGAAGTTAAAATTTCTGCCGTGCTATTTGAAGCCAATATTGATGATCTCCGTGAAAGAGGAATTAATTGGGAATTTCTCCTTTCACAATCAGGTCTTTCAATCGGAACTAAAATTATTACACTTCAAGAACAACAGCAGCAACAAACAGCAGCAGCTACCGGTCAGACACAAGTGATTCAAAAACCTCCAACATATGAAATTAAAAATAGTACAAATTTTACTATGGGTAAGTGGGATGGAACTGCTACCGGGTTATTTAGGTTTTTTGAAACAGAAAATCTAGGTCAAATTATTGCTCGCCCAATAATCACAGCAAGAGATGGTGTTGAGGGCAAAACTCAGATTGGAAATGACTTCTCAATTAAAGAAAGAGATTTTGCGGGGAATTTGCTTGATAAATTTTATCCTACCGGAACCATCATTAAAGCCAAGCCCTATATTTTTAACGAAGAAAATATAACATACGTTCTTCTTAAATTAAATATAGAGCGAAGCAGTGTAGTTTCTAGAGACGCTCTTAGTACAAATGTAAGCAAAAATGTAGTAACTACAGACGTTCTTCTTCTTGATGGAGAAGAAACTGCTATTGGCGGCTTATTCGAGAATCAAGAAATTTCAGTTCGCAGAGGAATTCCAATATTAAAAGATCTTCCATGGTGGGTTTTGGGTATACGTTATTTAGCCGGATATGACTCTAAAGAAACTGTTAGAAAAGAAGTAATTATGCTAATCAAGGCGGAATTGTTGCCGTCTCTTAAAGATAGAATTCAAAAAATTAAAGAAGATTCTGCATTGCGTGATATACGACAGGAGAATTTTGATAAGATGGAGAAATACAAAAAACTGCTTGAGAAAAAAGAAGAACAAAAATAATTCATGAAAGTGGCGGTAGAAAAATATTCAAATAACATTAGACCGATTAATAAATTGCTTTCCATCTTCGATTGATACTGAAGTTCCAACGTATCATTGAAAATTACTTTTCCTTCCGCTTTCTTTATTTGTAATTCAGGAGGTCCCCCGGGATATGAAACTTAATTACCGTTTAATATTGATAACTCTTCTAATTGTTCTGTTCATCTCGGTTATTTCAACTTTCATATTCTATTCGCTTGCAGGCCGTCTATTAATGCAGCAGCAATCGAAGAATATTCTTAACTCCGCAAACGACTTTGCTTTTGTTTTTCAGAATGAACTTGGCAAAGTTGAAGAAGATTTTAAGAAAATTGCACCGCGCATAAACAATTTTGATCAGATCAACTTAGATTCAACTGCAATAGATTTCTGTTTTTCACTTGTAAACGACTCACTTATTAATACGCACGAGTTCAAGCTTAAGACGAAATCATATCTAAATATCAGATCATCATCATTCCGTCAATTCTTTTCTGATAATCCAAACGTTGTTCTCAGATATGCACAATTTCCAAGCGGCAGAACAATTTATTACGGTAATCAAATATCATCGGATTTCCTGAATCGTATCTCGCAAAAAATTCGAGCGGAAGTTGCACTTGTTATAAATGATTCTCCAATTGAAATTTCCAATCCTGATAAAAATCAAGTTCACCTTCTGGCTGTTATAAATGCCGTGCGAGAGTTAAAATTTAAGAACAACTTTGATCTTTACCTTAATGAAAATGAAAATTCTGATTTTTACGCAGCACTCTTTTTGCCAAAATCTTTTTTTACACCGGGTGCCAAAATAAATTTTATAGTATTTAATGTTTTCAGAGAAGGGGTGGAATTTCGTAATACTTTACGGATTGTGATGGTTATTATAGTAATTGCGGGCAGTGCACTTACATTTCTTATTGTCTTGGGATTCACTATTAAATTGAGAAAACAAATTTCACTACTAAGTGAAGCTGCAGAGATAACCGGAAAGGGAAATCTTGATCACCGGGTAAAAATAATTACACACGATGAAGTTGGCGGACTTGGCGAGACATT
>JAJYXU010000108.1 GCA_021801605.1 Bacteroidota bacterium | reverse complement strand
ATCAATTGGCAGTTTACAGCTAAGGATGCAAGAATAAAATTGAAAAGGCTTTACCCGACACTACATAATTGACGAGACACTAGTAATTGTCCCGCCATTTTTTATTATTTTACTCATTAGCCAATTATTGCCATCATATTTATAAAGAACTGTAGGTTTTCTATACATAAAATTTCTTGGACCTCCACCAGCATAGACCTCATTATCATTTTTACCGGCTATACTAAAAAAATCAATTTCTTTTCCTTCATACAAAAACTGTTGAGAAGAGAAAAAGGCATCATTTTTATAATTCCAGATTCGTCCATCTTTAGTACTAATCCATAAATTATTTTCGGTACCCCAAAGGGAAACTGTATTTCCTATTGGTGTTCTTGTTTCTCTATACCATTTTGTACCGTCATAACGGTATATGTTTTCAAATACAGAACCAACAGCGCTTACCATCCAGACATCATTTACCGTTTTTCCCCATAATGAATTAAAGTAAACGTAGTATGCTTTTATTGTATCTGCCGTCCACACATAATCTCTTCTCCCAGGCTGTAGTTCGGGTTCTACTGAGTTGTTACTACAAGAGCTGATTATTATTAATACTATCACCGTAATTACTAACAATATTTTTTGTACCATGTTTTAACTCTGTTTGGTTTTCTGTTTTATTCTTGTGTAATAGCTAGCTCTCAAAAGGTGAGCAGCCTATTATTTTTTATTTGCTTTTAAGAGAGGGTGCCGCAAACACCCTCTTATTATCTACTAAAGATTCTTACTCAGCCACCCCTATTTTAATTGCCCGTGAATTATATAATTTTTACCATTAGAGTAGCTGTACCGATGAAGAAGACATCACTTTCAAAAGTTATTCCTCTCTGAACAGTTAAATCGGTTTGGTAAATAGTTGTAAAATCAGTTCCATTATAATGTGCAATTCCATTGTTGCTGCCAATAAAGAAATCATTTCTGCTTCGCCCGCAGATTATATTATTATTGCTACCCATAACACTCGCCTCTTTCCATAGAGTTAATTGCTTGTTTGAATATTTATAAATTTTGGAAGAATGTGTAACAAATATTTCATCACCAAGCTTAGTAACGAATGACCATCCTGAGCCAGATAATAATTCTTTTAATTCTTTTCCATCCCAGCAATAGACTTTTGCTACAAATCCGGTTGGGTCGTAAACCGTCCCACTCATTACTAATATTCCACTTTTTGTTTCTATTACTACAGTTTCAAAACTTACTTTCGTTTCAGGCACATTCACAAATCCCCAAGAATTACCATTGTAATGCATTATCAAACCTTTCCATTTGTTTGCATTATATAATTCTACAAACCCTACTCCGTAAATATTTGATTGGGACGCTCCCGCAAAATAGTTGATGCAAAGCTTGTCATAACCATCAACCTTATAGTCTCCAAATCGTGACCATTGTGAACCATTGTATTTCCATATTGTACTGTTTGCGTTTCCAAGCCAAACTTCATTACTTGAAAAACCGTAAATTGCAAAGGGTTGAACATATCTGGGTATAGAATCGCAGCGCCATTGCCGCCCATTGTAATGCCAAATACTGGTTGCAGAATAACTACTTGCACCTATTGCCCAAACATCATTAGCAGAAGAACCCCAAATGCTAACTAACAAAAGTGATTCATTACCGGGGTTAATTGTATCCACCGTCCACACATAATCTCTTCTGCCGGGTTGGGATTCAGGTTCAGTTGAACTACTATTGCAAGAATTTAGAATTGCAAAGAGAGAAAGAAGCGTTGCTATTTTGGTAAAAGGGTTCATGATTCCCCCGCCTTTAAAAAAATAATTGAAAAATATTTATACAGATAATTTCATTTATTCTTAACTGGTTTTCCCTAAAAGGTATTTAATACCTTTTTCAAAAATAAACAAATTTAAAAAGATGTTATTTCAAATAGATTTGATGGGGATAAATTATGGTAGAGGGGGAAAGGCAATATTGTTTAGAAATGTTATTCCAACATCGAATAAATACGGCTCAACTCATCTTCTAGTTCATCCAGATTCACATAACGCGCTTTCCGTATAAACTCTTTTCCTTCAAAGAAAAATAATATTGTTGGAACGGAAAAGATATTTTGTTGAGCCGCCAGTTCTTTTGCCTCGCCGCAATTTACATAGGCAAAATTTATGAGGGGAAAGTTTTGATTCAGCATCTCAATCAATTTTGGTTTGAGGACTTTGCACACATTGCAATCCGGCGTGCTGAAATAGATTGCTGCGGCTTTGTTGGATGAGATGAAAGAATTGAATTCGGCAGAAGTGAAAATATCAGTCTGCATTTAGAGAAGTGGGGATTTCTGCAAGAGCTAAACATTCTCCGCCAAGCAGAATTGATTTACCCAAATTAATTTGGACTGATTTACCATCAAGAGAATCTGCTTCTGCAACAAGGGACAAATTATCTATCCTTGTAATTTTTGCGGCGATGTAGGCGAAGTTTGATTTTGTTCTACAATATAAATCTGCGATCACTTTAGAGCACTTCAATTCTGCAAAACATTTTATGCTGCCGCCGGTATTAACCTGCGCTCTCAAAAAATAATTTCCTTCTTTTTGAGATATTCCTATAAGAGTTGAATCTAGTAGAACCGGACGGAAAAAGATTTGTTTGGAGTTTGCATCAAAATCTTCAGCTGCATATTTAAAGCGCAACAGATTGGCAACCTCTTTTTTCGAAGAACAAAGCTGATCATAGGCGGAAAAATCATTCTTCTTTGCACAGTTAGATAGAGGTATGAATGAAACCGTAACATAAGCAAGTAATAAGACGCCCGAAAATATTTTACCGGATAACTTCATAAAGCTTACTTATCAGCTTTTACCTTTCTTGTCAAACTCTTCCTTACTTACAATTCTTTTTTCACAAATCCGGAACTCGTGAATGTCAAAATACTTTTTCAAACCATTAGCATACTTTTCAATATTTGGAACACGAACATAACCATCTTTTAATTCACCGGTTTTACGGTTTTTAAATTTGATGTTTACTAAAAGATCTTCCGGCATGAATAAACCCTTGAATTTTTGACATGCAAAAATAGTTCTGAAATTTGGATTTTTCAAATTGGAAAAACTTTTAATGCTTGCGGATTTCCGGTTAGGATGAATGATCGGTTGTGATGAACCACTTGCCGTTGATTTTTTTCCAGATCAGAGTGAAATATCCGCCGGCTTTTTCTTTTCGATCAAGATTCCACTTTCCTATCATGAAAACGCTGTTTTGGTTCAATGATTCAATGGAAATTACTTTAAAAATTAGTGTGCCCATCGCTTCTTTGTTCGGATAACCTTTTTTATAAGATTCGAATGTGGCGTTCCATCCGTAATTAATTCCACTTTTTCCAATAAATCTGGTTGAATCGGATTTCCAATAACCGTTCATATATCCGGCTAAGTCTCCGTTGTTCCAGCAAATGCGCTGTTGTTCAAGAACATTTAGGATAGCGGTTCTGTCGTTATCGGAAAGAGTTTGTGCCTTTAATGAAATAATCGAAATAAGGATGACTAATAGAAAATATTTTTTCATAATGATTCCGCAATTTTAAATCGAATTCTCAATACACCATTCTCAAAATTAGTCGAGATTATCTTAAATCCGCCGATCGCTTTGGTAGATGTAAGGTGTGTTCCGCTGCATAAACATTTATCATAATCGCCGATACGAATCACTCGTAATGAGTCCCCGGCTTCTTCCGGTAAATGTGAGAGATTAAAAATCTTCTCAGCTTCTTCACGCTTTATGAATTCTTCTTTCACTGGAAGATCTTCCGAGATTACGGAATTAACTTTCTCCTCGATAGATTGAATTTCTTGTTGTGTCAGATCGCGGTCGAAATAATAATCGCATTTTGATTTTTTCTTTTCGATGTGTGCACTGAAAGAACGTCCCCGCCCGAACATTTTATCCATTGTTCCGTTGAGAAGATGCTCTGCGGTATGCATCGGCGGATAATATTCTTTAGGATTTTCGTTGTATTCCATAAGTGATACTCGATTCTAGATCCTTGATGTTGGATTCAAAATAATTGTCTTGCTCATGATCGTGTTCATGCTCTTGATCAAGATTAAGACCACGAGCAAGATTTTAAATTAGAGACCTCTGAAAAATAGAATTGTACAGGACTGCAACATTTTTAATAGCACACAGATGACGCAGATTTGGCAGATTTTCGCGGATTAAATCTGCGTTAATCCGTTTAATCTGTGTCATCTGCG
>JAJYXU010000159.1 GCA_021801605.1 Bacteroidota bacterium | reverse complement strand
TGCGTGAATTTCCTTTGCGCTCTCTGTGTTAAAAAGCTTTTCCGCAAAGAGCGCAAAGTCCGCCTAATTCGAATCGATAAGTGAGCAGAGATTTAATCCTTCATTTTTATTCCACAACTTCCTTCCTTATCTTTACGCAGAAAATTTCTGAAGAAAGTTTGAGAGAAATAATTCTCTCACTTATATGTTATATTTATTCTAATTAAAATTTCTTACATGGTTCAAAAAGATCAAATATTGCAATTCATAAAAGAAAACGAATCTTTGTTTCGCAGCCGGTATCATATTGTTAAGCTGGGATTGTTCGGTTCATACTCTAGAAATGAGCAAAGTGAACTGAGCGATATAGACTTGATTATTGAATTTGAACCTCAAACCGAGAATATTTTTAGAATAAAAAATGAAGTCCGGGAATTGTTTCGGCAAAAATTTAATCTAAGCGTAGATATTTGCAGAGAAAAGTATATTAAGTCGATTTTCAGAAAACATATCTTGCATGAGGCGACATATGCCTATCAAGCAAAAAGATAAGAACTGTTTACAAAATATTTTAGATTCGATAAATAAGATTAGCAACTATACTCAACATTTTCGAAGTGCCGATGAACTTTACAATGATGATAAAAGTTTTGATGCTGTGTTAATGAATTTTGTTATCATTGGAGAAATGGTGGCTAAATTGTCGGAAGAGTTTAAGGAAAATAATTCTAAAGTGGATTGGTCAAACATCAAAGGATTTAGAAATATTATTGCACATCAGTATTTTGGAATAGATGCAGAGGAAGTTTGGGGAATAATTCTTAATGAACTTCCAATTCTTAAAAGAGAGTTAGAGAAAGTAATTTGACTATCCAGCCATATTGTTAATGATTATCAGTTCTTGAAGGATTTATGAAAGACAAAATTCGAATAGCATCCGGTTCCGGTTTCTGGGGCGATCTTCAGTCAATTCCGCTTCAGCAAGTAACCAAAGGTCAAATAGATTATTTGATGATGGATTTTCTTGCCGAGGTAACTATGTCCATCATGCAGAAACAGAGAAAAAGAAATCCGGCTGCGGGATATGCAAAAGATCTGATTCAGATAATGAAGGAAATACTTCCTCACATTGCAGAAAAGAATATAAAAGTAATTACGAACGGCGGCGGCGCTAATCCAATGGGTTGCGTTGAAGAAATTGTAAAGTGCGCTCATAAACAAGGAATCAAAGGATTGAAAATCGCTGTGGTTAGCGGAGATGATATTTTGGATTCGCTTGATGATCTGCTGAAACGCGGCGCCGGTTTGGACAACATGGAATCGGGTCAAAAGATTACGGATGTAAAAGATAGATTGATAAGCGCAAATGTTTACTTTGGTGCAAGACCAATTGTTGAAGCTCTGAAAAAAGGTGCGCAGATTGTAATCACCGGAAGGACTACCGATACATCTCTAACTTACGCACCGATGATTCATGAGTTCAAATGGTCATGGGATGATTGGGATAAACTTGCAGCGGGTACAATTGCCGGACATATTCTCGAATGCGGCGGTCAAGCAAGCGGTGGAAATTTTCTTGGTGATTGGAAATCCGTTCCAGATCTCGCACATATCGGATTCCCGATTGCAGAAGCTTATCCGAACGGAGAAATTGTGATTACAAAACATGCGGACACCGGCGGAATGGTTTCCGTTGATACGGTAAGCGAACAGTTGATGTATGAAATCGGCGATCCGACAAATTATATTACGCCGGAGTGTGTTGCGGATTTCACATCGATCAAGCTTGAGCAGTTGGAAAAAGATAGAGTGAAAGTTTTCGGAATCAAAGGGAAACCGGCGACCGATCTTTACAAAGTTTCGATGGCGTACAACGACGGTTACACCGCTATCGGCAGTTTAACTTACAGCTGGCCCGATGCATTGGAGAAAGCGAAGAAGGCAGATGAAATTCTTCGCACGCGTCTTTCCGATCTCGGATTGAAGTTCGATGAAATCAGAACCGAATTTCTTGGTGTGAATGCTTGTCACGGTCCGCTGGCATCGGAACAGAATGAAGTTAATGAAGTCGTTCTGCGTGTTGGTGTTCGAAGCGGTAACCATCATGATATTGAGGAGTTCAGCAAAGAGATTGCGCCGTTGATTTTGACCGGTCCGCCAAGCGTAACCGGATTTGCCGGCGGTCGCCCGAAAGCGAATGAAGTGATTGCTTACTGGCCTGCGCTGATGCCGAAAAAACTTGTTCATCCAAAAGTTGAGATAATTACAACATGAGTAAAATAAAATTAATAGACATTGCACACGGACGCAGCGGAGATAAAGGCGACGCAGCGAACGTCGGCATTGTTGCGTACGACGACAAAGGTTACGAAATAATTAAAAAGCATTTGACGACCGAACGGGTGAAGAACCATTTCGAAGGAATCTGTTTCGGAGATGTAGAACGATTTGAAATGCCGAACATTCGCGCGCTGAATTTTTTACTACATAACACACTTGGCGGCGGAGGAACTGTATCACTTAAGCACGATGCGCAGGGCAAAACTCTTGCTGCAGCTTTATTAAGAATGGAAATAGAAGTATAAACTTGTAGCGCAGAATCGTATTCTGCGCAAATCAAAAAACGCACAGATTACGAATCTGTGCTACGAATAATTTGAAAGGAGTTATAATGTTCGAAGATCAACTAAAAAGACTTAACGACTACGCACAAAAAATCGAAAATCTACGAGGTTATCTTTAAGTTAGCAGATAAAGAAAAACAGATAGAAGAAATCCGCAAGCAATCCGAAGCACCGGGCTTCTGGAATGATCAGAAGAACGCGCAGTCAGTTTTCCAAAAATCGAAATCTCTTCAAATTTGGGTTGATGCCTGGAATAAAATTAATGCCCAGCAAAAAAACCTTAGAGAGTTTATTGAACTCGCTGAAGCCGAACAAGACGAAAATTTAACTTCCGAGATTGAAACAGAAATTAGCGCTCTTCAAAAATCATATTCTGAAATTGAACTTAAGAGTATGCTGAGCGGTAAAGACGATGAAAAGAATTGTATCCTTACAATTCATTCCGGTGCCGGCGGAACCGAATCTCAAGATTGGGCACAGATGTTAATGAGAATGTATCTCCGGTGGGGTGAACAAAACGGATACAAAATGAATTTAGTGGATTGGCTTGACGGTGACGGTGCTGGAATTAAAAGTGCAACAATAGAAGTTGAAGGTGAGTTCGCATTCGGATATTTGAAAGCAGAGAACGGCGTGCATCGCTTAGTACGCATTTCTCCATTCGATTCCAATAAACGCAGACACACATCGTTCGCTTCTGTTTTTGTTATTCCTGAAATTGATGACACTATCGAGATTGATATTAATCCTGCTGATTTAAGAATTGATACTTTTCGTGCCGGCGGTAAAGGCGGGCAGAATGTTAACAAAGTTGAAACAGCAGTCCGCATTACTCACATTCCAAGCGGAGTTGTTGCCGCATGCCAAACGGAACGTTCACAACTGCAAAATAAATCCAACGCATTCAAAATGCTTCGCTCACGTCTTTATCAAATTGAAGTTGAAAAACAAGAAGTAGCCGCTAACGAAATTGAAAAAACTAAAATGAAAATCGAATGGGGAAGTCAAATACGCTCTTATGTTTTTCATCCTTATAATATGGTTAAAGACCATAGAACAAATTTTGAAACTTCCGATGTGCAGGGCGTAATGAATGGTGAAATAAATCTATTCATAAAAGAATATCTATTAAAGTTCACTGAGAATTAAAAAATCTTTCTTAGGATTATTGATATGAAATTTCATACAGAATACCATTGGTTTAATACTACCAAACGAAGAGAATATATTAACATTACGGGCGAAGTTGAAAAGGCGTTGAAGAAAAGCGGAATTAAAAATGGAATGATTTTAGTCTCTGCAATGCATATTACAGCCGGAGTTTATGTTAACGATGCTGAAAGCGGATTAATTCAAGATATTGATGAATGGCTTGAAAAATTAGCTCCCTTTAAATCAGATTATCATCATCACCGCACCGGCGAAGACAATGGCGATGCACATTTGAAAAGTATGCTTGTGCATCATGAAGTTATAATCCCCGTAACAGACGGCAATCTAGATTTTGGTCCATGGCAGCAAGTCTATTATGCAGAATTTGATGGTCAGCGCCGTAAAAGAGTTTTAATAAAAGTGATGGGTGAGTAACTGTAGAACAGATTTCCAATCTGTTCACTTAGCGCAGATTGAAAATCTACGCTACAATAAAAAACATGAAAAAGAAAAAATCAGATTTCCAATCTGTTCACTTAGCGCAGATTGAAAA